>CADCON010000034.1 GCA_902803035.1 uncultured Ruminococcus sp. | reverse complement strand
TGACGACCGCTCTGACCGCGGCATTCATGCCCGGAGCGTCGCCGCCGCTGGTGAGAACCGCGATTGAATTAGGATTGCTCATTATAAGTTCCTCCCTGACTTCTTTTATTGTTTAATAATTCCGTTCAATGCCGAAAATACTTGTTTTCCGACATTACGCTCATTTCAATTATAGCATAATATCAGAATTTCGCAACAACTTTTTGCCAAAAAACAGGTTATTTTCTGATTTTTTCTGATTTTTGACTTTTTCTATAAATTTCCATGAAAAAAAGGAATTTCTATGCAAGGAATCTGGCGGTAGAATTCACACGGAAGCATAACGCACGGCGACATTGCCCTCGCCCAGAATGCGGGTCAGCTCGTCGAGCATGACGCTGTTCATCATCACGCGGTACTGCGCGGGCGCTTCCACCAGCTCGCCGCTGTCGGCGCAGCGGATAAATACCCGCGAAATGCCGTCGAACACCTTGATCACCTTTAAGGCGCGCTGCCATTCGGGGGATTCCATCGACGGCACGCGCAGGAATAAAATGGGATTGCCGCGCGGCTTCGGCTGCTCCTTCGGCATTGGCGCGGGCGGCGAAGACGTGTCGGAGTGACGCGGTGATTCGCTGGAGCCGTATTCCGCCGGCGGCAGATGCTCCGCCTGTGAAACGGCAAAAATCCGCTCGCAGATGATTTTCGGCTCCTCCTCCTCGCGCAGGCTGATCCTGCCGTCGATGATCAGCGGCATATGCTCGGCAATGACGCCCGCGTACCCCGCCAGCACCTTCGGGAAGATAATCATTTCCAGCGTTCCTCCGGCATCCTCGACGTCGGCAAACGCCATTTTCTCGTTGTTTTTGGAGAGCTTGAGCTTGAGCTTCCCGATCATCGCCAGCAGCCGCACGTGCCTTCCGTCGGCATAGCGCGTGTCGGTTTCGTCCTCCGCTCCCGCGATAATGGCCAGAATGGGCGACGCGTGAATCCGCCGTGCGATATCGGCGTACGCATCGAGCGGGTGCGAGCTGAGATACAGCTCGGTGACCTCCTTCTCCATGGCAAGCAGCTCCTCAAGCGGTAATTCCTCGGTCTTCGGCAGCTCTATGCTCTGTCCCGATTCTTCCTCTTCGCCGAAGAGATTGAGCTGCCCCTCGATATTGTGCCGCCGGTCGTCCTCCAGAAAATCCATCACACGTCCCACCGAAATCAGCATCTGGCGGCGGTTGTCCGCCAATCCGTCCAGCGCGCCGCTCTTGATCAGGCTTTCAATGGCGCGGCGGTTGACCTCCGTGCCGCACGCCCTGCTGCAGAATTCATAGAATGTGCTGAACTTTCCGCCCGCCTGTCGCTCTCGGAGAATCCGGAGGATCGCGCCCTTGCCCAGGTTCTTGATGGCAAGCAGCCCGAAGCGTATGCCGGCGGGGGTATAGGTGAAATTCAGTTCGCTCTCATTGATGCTGGGGGGCAACACCGGAATTCCCATCCGGCGGCACTCCTCGATGTACTCCGAAACCTTCCCCCGCCAGTCCAGCACGCTTGTCAGCAGCGCGGACATATATTCGCCGGGAAATTTGCATTTGAGATAGGCGGTCTGGTAGGCGACCACGGCATAACAGACAGCGTGGCTCTTGTTGAAAGCGTAGGAGGCGAAGGATTCCATCTCGCCGAAGATTTTTTCGGCGACCTCGCGCTTCACGCCCCTTGCAACAGCGCCTTCGACAATGACGTTTCCGTCCTCGTCCTTCAGGCCGTCCAGGAAAACCTCCCGTTCCCGCTGCATGACGTCGTGCTTCTTCTTGCTCATGGCACGGCGCACCACGTCCGCACGCCCCAGCGAATAGCCCGCCAGCGCGCGGAAAATCTGCATGACCTGCTCCTGATAGACGATGCAGCCGTAGGTCACGGAGAGAATGCTCTTCAACCGCTCGTCGTCGTATCGGATGTTGGAAGGGTTCCTGCTGTTTTCGATGTACTTCGGGATAGAAGCCATCGGCCCGGGACGGTAGAGCGACAGCACGGCGGTGAGATCCTCCACGCTCTTCGGCTCCATCCGCTGCAGAACGCTGCGCATACCCGCCGATTCAAACTGAAAGACACCCTCCGTTTCCCCCGCCGCCATCATGCGGAACACCTCCGCGTCGTCGTAAGGAATAGCCTTCATGCGGAAGCCGGGATGCGCGCGGCGTATCATCTCCTCCGCGTCCTTGATGACCGTCAGATTGCGGATACCGAGAAAGTCCATTTTCAGCAGACCA
Organism: uncultured Ruminococcus sp.; assembly: GCA_902803035.1. Taxonomy (GTDB): domain Bacteria; phylum Bacillota; class Clostridia; order Oscillospirales; family Acutalibacteraceae; genus RUG762. Next base: position 6,880 of record CADCON010000034.1, on the reverse strand, counting down.
AGCTCTTCGAGGGTGGTCATGGTGTACTGCGTGACGGCGACGTTGTCGTTGACCGCCAGCGGGACGTATTCGCTCACCGGCAGACGGGTGATCACCACGCCCGCCGCGTGCGTGGAGGCGTGGCGCGGCATTCCCTCCAGGCGCATGGAGATGTCCAGCAGTTCCTTGATCTGCGGGTCGCCCTCATAAGCCGCGCGCAGGTCTTCCGATTCCTCCATCGCCTGACGCAGCGTGATGTGGAGGGCATTGGGAATCATTCTGGCAACGCGGTCGGGAATGCTGTAGGGCAGCCCCAGCGCGCGCCCCACATCGCGGACAGCCGCCTTCGCCGCCATGGTGCCGAAGGTGATGATCTGGGCGACGTTGTCCGCGCCGTACTTCCGGATCACGTAGTCGATGACCTCCTGCCGGCGTTCGTTGCAGAAATCGATGTCGAAATCCGGCATACTCACGCGCTCCGGATTGAGGAATCGCTCAAAGAGAAGGTCGTACTTCATGGGGTCCACGTCGGTGATTCCCACACAGTAGGCCGCAAGGCTTCCCGCGCCGGAGCCTCGTCCGGGGCCGACCGGAATATCGTGGCTCTTGGCGTACTGCACAAAGTCGTTGACAATAAGATAATAGTCGGTGTACCCCATTCTGTCCACGACCGAAAGCTCGTATTCCAGCCTTGAAATCAGCCGCTCGTCATCGGGATTGTCATATTTCGCCCGAAGCCCGTCATAGCACATTTTCTTGAGATAGGCCGCGTGATCCATGCCGTCCGGCACCTCGAAGTGCGGCAGCTTGGTATGTCCGAATTCAAATTCCACGTTGCAGCGGGCGGCGATTGCAACGGTGTTGTCCGCCGCCTCCGGATATTCGGGAAAAAGCGAACGCATTTCCGCTTCGCTTTTCAGATAGAATTCATTGGTCGGAAAGCGGAACGCGCCGGGGTCGTCCACCGTGGACTTGGTCTGGATGCAAAGCAGTATTTCGTGCGTGCGCGCGTCGCTCTGCCGGATGTAATGGCAGTCGTTGGTCACAACCAGCGGGATGCCGGTTTCCTTGTGAAGGCGGATCAGCCCCGCGCTGACCGTCTTTTGCTCCTCGATGCCGTGATTCTGCAGTTCAAGGAAGAAATTGTCCTCCCCGAACATCTCCCTGTATTCCATCGCGCGCCTGTAGGCCGAAGCGTAATCGCCGCTCAGCAGGTATTTCGGGATATCACCCGCCAGACACGCCGACAGCGCGATCAGCCCTTCCGTGTGCTGCGAAAGAAGCCGGCGGTCAATGCGCGGCTTGACATAAAAGCCCTCCGTCCAGGAGAGCGACACCAGCTTGATGAGATTGCGGTAACCCGTCATGTTCTCGCACAGCAGCACGAGATGGGAATACTCCGAGTCGATGCCGTGGGTCTTGTCAGTCATGCTCCGGGGCGCGACGTACACCTCGCAGCCGATGATGGGCTTGACGCCCTGCTTTTTGGCTTCCTTGTAAAAATCCACCGCGCCGTACATCGCGCCGTGGTCGGTAACGGCGACAGCCTCCTGCCCCAGCTCCTTCACCGCGGCAACCAGCTCTTTAATCCGGCACGCCCCATCGAGCAGGCTGTATTCGCTATGCAGATGCAGATGTGCAAACAAATATCATACCCCTATCTCACTTTTTTAAGCTGTTCGTCAAGTGTGGAGTTTGAAGTGTGGAGTGTGGAGTTTCGGAGCGGCGAAGCCGCTGAAAATATAACGCTCGCATTCGCTCGCTTCAAAATTCATACATTTGCCGGGGATAGGATCACTCAAGCGAGCTTGCGAGCGAGTATATTCCCGGTCGCTCCGCGCCTTCATTCACTCCACACTCCACACTCGCACAGGCTTCACTCTTGACAAAACAAGTACCTTACTCGTCCTGAATTTCGATTTCGCCGGTCAGCACCTTGTAGAGATGGCTGTTTCTGGCCCGCTCCACGGCGGCTCTGACGTCAGCTTCAGGAGCGTCGGAAATCACTGTGATTCTGCGGGTGATAACCGTCCTGCCATCTACGGTTTCCATGCTCACATCGACAAAAATATCATCGTAGGGGATTCCCCGCTTACGCATCACCCCGCTCAGTGTCATATTGGTGCAGCCGGCAAGCGCCGCTTCAAAAAGCTCCGACGGCGACATATGGCATCCGTCCTGCTGTACCCGGCTGTCGGCGACAATCGGTTCAAAGCCCTCTATGCCGTTCTCGAACTGCGTGAGATACGGCTTGTCCGTATTCTTCAGATTGTAGGAATGAATCATGCTGAAACCTTCTTTCTGGATTGTTCCGTTTGAATTCGTCGCTTTTTTATATTTCCTCCGCCAGCTCCATCAGCTTCCTGAGCCGGTGGTTGACGCCGCTGCGTGTGATAGGCTCGCTCAGACTCTCGCTCAGATCCCGGAGCGTCATTTCAGGATTCTCCAGCCGCAGCCGCGCAAGCTCTCTCAGCTCCGGCGGAATGCCCGCGTACCCCCGCTTGTCAATCAGCCGGCGGATGGCCGCGCACTGCTGCTCCGACGCGGAAAGCGTGCGGTCGATGTTCGCCTGATCGCAGTTGACAAGGCGGTTGGTTTTGTTCCGGTAATCCCGCAGGCTTTTGGTCTGCTCAATATTCTGAACGGCATAATTTGACCCCATTGCTTTCATGATGGCGATGATGTCATTTCCGTCCTTGACATAGAAAAGCCAGCGTTCCCCCCGCTTCAGTTTGTGCCCGTGAATGCCGATTCTTGCGAGCGCATCCGACAGAATATCGCATCTTCGTTCGCTGCCCGCCAGAAATTCCATGTGGTAATCACGCCTGGGATCGGTCACTGTACCGCATACGATAAACACCCCGCGCAGGAACGACGCGACACAGCATTCCTGACTGAGAATGCCGCCGCCCGCTTCGGCAAATCTGGCGCAGATCATCCGCTTCTGCCCCGCGTCCGGAATGCTCACCAGATAGCGGCATCCGTTGCTGCCCGTTCTGGCCAGCGTGATAACGTCAGTGTAAACGCCGCAGACGGAAGCCATTGTTTCCGCCATGAGTCCGGCAATGTTCTTTGTCTCGGTGGCGTAGGAATCATGTCCCTCGCTCAGCAGCCGCGAATACAGCAAAAGACCGTAAGCCTCCGCCAGTCTGCAGCAGTCACTTTCCGGTCTAATCTGGCACAATTCATTTTTTAGTACGGTCGAATAAGACATATTGCTTCCAACTGCCCCTTTGCAAGGTTACTTATTGATGTCACGGTGTGAAATGACCACCTTGTTGCCCTTTGAGGCGAGATAGCCGCCGAGATTTTCGGCAATGGTCACCGAACGGTGCTTGCCGCCGGTACAGCCCATGGCAATGACAAGCTCGCTCTTGCCTTCCTTCTTGTAAAGAGGAAGCAGGAAGTCAATCATGTCGTACAGCCGGCTCAGGAAGCCCATCGTCGATTCGTCGCTCATCACATATTCCCTGACGCAGCTTTCCAGACCGGTGTGATGCTTCAGCTCCGGCACGTAATAGGGATTCGGGAAACACCGCACGTCAAAAATCAGGTCGGCTTCCTTGTTGGGGCCGTATTTGAATCCGAACGACATGACGCGGATGACCATCTGCGCCGAAACGCTGCCGCCGAACATTTCCTTGACGCGTCCTTTGAGCTGCGCCGGCGATAACTCCGTGGTGTCAATGAGATAATCCGCCATCTTATAGGCGGGTTCAAGCATTCTGATTTCTTCCTCAACGGCTCTTTCGACCGAGCCTTCGTATTCCTCCGCAAGGGGATGCTTGCGGCGCGTTTCCTTGTACCGGTTGAGAAGTACGTGTTTGCTGCAATTGATATATAAAACTTTAAACGGCTTTTTTTCTACTTTAAGCACTTCAAGGTCGGTAATCAGCGTGCGGAATGGCTCTCCTCCGCGAATATCAGTGACCACGGCAACCTTGTCGAATTCCTCCTGTGAATTCAGGCATATGCGATAGAATCGCAGAATCATCACGGGAGGCATATTGTCCACACAATAATATCCTATATCCTCCAGCGCGTCCACTACCAGCGATTTTCCGGCACCGGACAGCCCCGTCACTATCAGAAATTCCATTTTCTTTCCTCCGTTTCTTCAACGACCACGGACATTTCATTTTATTCTTTTCTGTACATTCCGAAACTCCACAAAAAAAACTATTCCCCTGTCTTTCTTACCTCACATTCCAGTTCTACTCCCGTACCTTCCCTGACGGTCTTCTGAATCATCTCAATTAAGCCCATAACATCCTCGCAGGTCGCTCCACCGACATTGACAATGAAGCCCGCGTGTTTCGGGCTGACCTGCGCGCCGCCGACCTGCGCGCCCTTGAGTCCGCATTGCTCGATCAGTCCGCCCGCAAAGTGTCCGGCGGGACGCTTGAAGACGCTGCCCGCGCTGGGGTATTCCAAGGGCTGCTTTTCCCTGCGTCTGCCCATTAGCTCGTCCATTTTCGCCCGTATTTCCTGTTTATCGCCCTTTTCCAACCGGAGATTGAGCGCGGCAATCACATATCCGCCGCCCGAATAGACGCTGTGACGATAGTCAAAATCCAGCTCCTCGCCCGCAAACACGCCCCGCTCGCCTGTGCCGAGATCGATATGCTCGCAGGATACGACGACATTCCTCATCTCGCCGCCGTACGCGCCCGCGTCCATGAATGCCGCTCCGCCGCACGAGCCCGGAATGCCCCACGCAAATTCCAGGCCTGTGAGCGAATGCTCCAGCGCAAAGGCGCACAGCTTGGAGAGCTGCGCCCCCGCGCCGCAGTGAATGGTTCCGTCCTCATTGAATCCGATGTCGCAGAACGCGCCGCCGAGTCTGAGCACAACGCCCCTGATGCCTCTGTCCGAAACAAGCAGGTTCGAGCCGTTGCCGAGTACAAAAAGCGGTATTTCCTTTTCCTTGCAGAAGCCAGCCACGGCGGTGAGCTGATCTTCGCTGCCAACGGTGACAAAAAGATCGGCATTGCCTCCGATTTTAAACGATGTGTGGTTCTTCATAGGTTCATCCGCTCTGACTTCACAACCGAAGCCTTCGAGCGTCGCTTGGTATTGCAGAAATTCATTCGCCATCAGATTCAGTTCCTCCGGATTCTTTTATGGTAATCAGCTGATCAGATTATTCTTCCGCGTTGAGATAAAGATTGGCAGCTCCGATGATGCCCGCATCATTGCCGAGCTTGGCAACGACGATTTCGGTCTGCTTGGAGAGATTCTTTCCGAAACGCTCCTTGTTGACATAGCTCATGAGAGGCGCGAGAAGGGTATCCCCTTCCTTGCTGACGCCGCCACCGATGCAGATGATGTCGGGCTGGAAAATGTTGATGACATTGGCGATGCCGCAGGCTATGTAGAAAATATACCTGTCAACCACTTCGCAGCCCGACTTGTCGCCCATGCGATAGGCGTCAAAAGCCGTCTTGCCGTTCACATTTCTCAGGTCGCCCTCCACGATATTCCACATGGAAGAGGTCTTGTCATCCAGCATTTTGATCTGCGTCTGATAGATCAGCGCGGTAGCCGAAGCATAGGCCTCCCAGCAGCCGTCCCTTCCGCAGGTGCAGTGCTTTCCGCCGGCGACAATGACCATATGTCCCAGCTCGCCGCCCGCGTAATTGGAACCGCTGTAGATCTTGCCGTCAATAATGATGCCGCCGCCGACGCCTGTGCCTAGGGTGACGCAGACCGCGTTCCTCGCGCCCTTGGCCGCGCCCGCGATGGATTCGCCGAATGCCGCCGCGTTGGCATCATTCTCAATGTAGACCTTACGACCCAGACGCTCCTCCAGCTTGTCGGCCACGGGGTAATTCTTCATGCCGAGATTGCCGGAGAATTCCAGCATTCCCGTGCGGGAATTGACTGAACCGGGGCAGCCAAGACCGATGTGCTCCACCTCGTCAAAGCTGACGCCCGCATTTTCGACGGCAAGACGGCAGGCCGTGGCGATGTCGTCCATGATGTCGTCGGCGGGACGCGGCGGCTGATTCGGAGAATTGGTGGGTACAGCAGCCTTGCCGATGATGGCGTTGTTTTCGTCCACAACGCCCACTTTAACGCTCATGCCGCCGAGATCAATACCAAGATTGTACATATAAATACACCTCAACAATAATATAATTTAACACACAGCGTCCTGCAACGGCGCTCATGCATTAATTCGCAAATCATTACGCGCTCAGCTGAAGCTGTCCCACTCTTCCTTGATCTCCGGAGTGGTGGGGACGACGTCCATGCCGAGATTGTGCAGAAGCTCCTGGGCGGCATTATAGCCCATCTTCTTCTGGCGGTTGTTCATGGCCGCTACTTCGATGATAATGGCGAGATTACGACCGGGCTTGACCGGAATGGTCAGCATCGGCAGTTTGTTGCCGAGAAGCTCGGTGTACTCATTTTCCATTCCCATGCGGTCGTAAACCTTTTCAGGATCCCAGCTTTCCAGCGCAATGACGAGATCTATCTTTTCGGTGATTTTGACAGAGCCCATACCGAAAATGCGGCGGGCGTTGATGATGCCTATGCCGCGCAGCTCGATGCAATGGCGGATATTGGCGGGCGCGGAACCGACAAGGGTCTTGTTGGAAACCTTGCGTATCTCCACCGCGTCGTCCGCGATCAGGCGGTGTCCGCGCTTGACCAGTTCAATGGCGGTCTCGCTCTTGCCGACGCCGCTGTCGCCCAGCAGCAAAATGCCTTCGCCGTAAACCTCTACCAGAACGCCGTGGCGGGTGATCCTGGGAGCAAGCTCAACGTTAAGGAAGGATACGATAGCCGCAACAAGCACAGAAGTCGTATCCGATGTAGTGACGATCGGGACCTTATATTTCTCCGCCAGCTTCATCATAGAAGGTAGCGGCTCCATATCTCTCGCGATGATCAT
>CADCON010000033.1 GCA_902803035.1 uncultured Ruminococcus sp. | reverse complement strand
GCAGGGCGAGCCGTCTTTAAGGTCAAGGCAGTTGACCGCCTTTGCAAGGATCTTGGCGCAGGTGGTCTTACCTGTTCCGCGCGAACCCGTAAAGAGATAGGCGTGAGCGATTCTGCCTGAGATCAGTTCACTTTTGAGCGTTTCCGTGACATGAGGCTGCCCGACGACGTCTGCAAAGGTCTTCGGTCGCCATTTGCGGTACAGAACCTGATACATCAGAACACCCTCTCACTCAGACTGAATGACCCGGAGCATTTCGCGGGCAATAAAAAAGACAGAACCCTCATGCACATCGTCACACGGACACCAGATTGGCTGCGGCGCACAGGGCAGACTGCTTAATGCTGCTCGGTTCCCCGCCTGACATGGTTCACAGCGTCCTGCCGCACAGGATCCGGCATCCGCATGTCGATATGCACGAATGTATTCTGTCCTTGGTTGGCAATCAGTTATACTTCTGCCGCGACTCTTTCAGTCGCTATAATAGTATAAACCATCACTTAAAAAAAATCAATGTTTTTTTGCTCTCTGATTGTAAATTTTTTGTATACTCATCGTTATCCCCGCTGAATTCACAGAATCGTCCATTGATTTTTCTGTGTTGCTATGGTATTCTTTATACAGATACATTCAAATCCTTCAAAGCACACAGGGGGTCATTATGGTCAGCGTTTCTCGTGAAATATGGGGCCGCATTGACGGCAACGACGTCGCTCGATATATTCTCTCGGAAGATGAATTGTCGGTTTCTCTTATCAGCTTCGGCGCTTCCGTACAGCGCATTGTCTATCGCGGACTGGATATGGTCATTTCACTTCCCGAACCAGAACTGTACAGGAAATACGCCATGGCCTGCTTTGGCGCGGTGGTCGGGCGTTACGCCGGACGCATTGCCGGCGGGCGGTTTTCCATTGACGGCAGAGAATACCGTCTGACGCGCAACGAGAAGGGCAATCACCTTCACGGCGGAAAGCACGGTTTCGGCACAAGACTCTGGGAAAGCCGCACGACCGGGGATCCGGCTGACGGCGTCACCTTCAGCCTGCTCTCCCCTGACGGCGATGAGGGCTATCCCGGCGAGATGAATGTAAGCGTCACCTACCGCGTCACAAGCGGTCATTGCCTTGGCATTTCCTATGAAGCGTTCAGCAGCCGGGACACTGTTATCAATCTCACCAATCACTGCTATTTCAATCCCAACGGAGTCATTCCTCCCTCGCCCGGACGACAAAACGCCAACAGCCTGCCGGATAACCGCGACATTGAAATGACGATACTCGCCGACAGCGTCGTGGAGCTGAGCGGCGGCCTCCCGACCGGACGACTTCTGCCGGTGGAAGGAACCGGATTCGACTTCCGTTCTCCGAGAAAGCTCGCCCGCGACCGCGACATTTCTTCCCCGGAAGACGACTCGGGATTCGACCACACGTTTGTCTTCCTTCCGCACGAACCGGAGCAGCCGGTTGCCGTTGCCGCGGGACTCAGAAGCGGGGTGCGTATTTCCTGCTATACCGATCAGCCCGGAGCGCAGCTCTTCACATTGGGAAACCCCGGCTCGGTGTTTGCCTTTGAAACACAACATTTCCCCGACAGTCCCCATCACCCGGAATTCCCGGACACCGTCCTTCGTGCCGGAGATATTTTCAGAAGCGAAACGGTTTATCAGTTCTCATAAAAGCCACACCTGCCAGAGCCAGCGTGAAAAAATACATTCAATAGTCCTGATGCGCCCGTACCGGTTATCTGAATGCCGGCACGGGCGCATTGGCTGTCTGCAATGATTCTTTTGAAATCTTTACTTATCGCTCTCGGTAAGGCTGTGTTTGACTCTGTCGCTCTCCTCGGCACGCTTGGCGTCATTGAAGCGGTCAACAGTACCTACCAGATAGCCTGTGATGCGGCGGATGCGTTCAAATTCCACGCCTTCGCCTATTGTCTTAACCTGTTCTTTCATTATAATGACCTCCTTGTGATGTAATTAGTCTATGCCTACAAAGTGCGGCATATTCGGGTATTTCTTTCTCAGTTCTCTGAGGGTTTCCACCGAAACGCCTTCGCCGCTGTGTCTGCCGCATCTCGGGCAGCAATTGCCGATAACGCCTGTGTAGCCGCAGATCGGGTCGCGGTCAACCGGGTGATTGATGGATCCGTAGCCGATGCCGACTTCCTTCATATACCGGATGACGGTTTCAAAGGCGTCAATATTGCTGCACATATCGCCGTCCAACTCGACATAGCTGATGTGTCCCGCGTTGCAGAGCGCGTGGAAGGGAGCTTCAAGGCGCAGCTTTCTGAATGCGGAGATATTGTGGTAAACCGGGATATGGAAGGAATTGGTGTAGTATTCGCGGTCGGTAACGCCCTCGATGCAGCCGTATTTCTTGGCGTCGATCTTTACGAAACGCCCGCTGAGTCCTTCTGCCGGAGTGGCCAGCAGCGTGAAATTCAGACCGGTTTCGGCGGATTTTTTGTCCATACGCCCGCGCATATACTTGATGATATCCAGTCCGAGGCGGTAGCTTTCGTCGCTTTCGCCGTGATGCTGCCCCGTCATCGCCTTGAGCGTTTCCGCCAGTCCGATGAATCCGACGCTGAGAGTGCCGTGCTTGAGCACCTCCGCCACGGAATCGTCAATGGCAAGGCTGTCGCTGTCGATCCAGACGCCCTGTCCCATGAGGAAGGGGTAATTCCTGACCTTCTTGGAACATTGGATTCTGAAGCGGTGCAGCAGCTGCCTGAACACCAGATCGATGCGGGAATCCAGCATACTGTAGAAGAGATTCCAGTCGCCCTTCGCCTCAATGCCGATGCGCGGAAGGTTGATGGTGGTGAAGCTGAGATTTCCTCTGCCGCAGGTGATTTCGCGGGAACGGTCGTGGACATTGCCCATGACTCTGGTGCGGCAGCCCATATAGGCAACCTCGGTGTTATAATCGCCCGGCTTGTAATACTGGAGATTGAAGGAAGCGTCGAGGAAGCTGAAATTCGGGAAAAGACGCTTCGCGCTTACCTTGCAGCTGAGTCTGAACAGGTCATAGTTGGGGTCGTCCTTGTTGAAATTGACTCCCTCCTTGACCTTGAAAATCTGCACCGGGAAAATGGGGGTTTCTCCGTTGCCAAGACCCGCGTCAGTGGCAAGCAGCAGATTGCGCATGACCATTCTGCCTTCGGGGGAAGTATCTGTGCCGTAGTTGATGGAACTGAAGGGAACCTGCGCGCCCGCGCGGGAATGCATGGTGTTGAGATTGTGAATCAGACCCTCCATCGCCTGATAGGTGGCATGGTCTGTTTCTGTGAGAGCGGTATTGAACGCGCTGTCGTTGAGTCGGGCGATGTCCTCGTCAGAGAATCCGGCGATGATTTCGGGGAGCTTTCCCTCCGCCTTCATTCCGATCAGTCTTTTCTCCATGCCGTCCTTATTGGAAATGCGGACAATATCGCGTGGCATTTCCTTTTCGAGATAAGTGACGGTTTCCTCCGCCGCGCTGTCCGAGATGTCAAAGCGGTATTTCAGATAAAGACCGACCGCTTTGAAGTATTCTTTGATAAAGGTCTTGGCAACGCCGGGTGCCATGGAAAAATCGAAATTCGGCACCGACTGGCCGCCGTGCATTTCATTCTGGTTGGCCTGAATGGCGATGCAGGCGAGCGCGGAATAGCTCTGGATGCTCATCGGCTCGCGGAGATGTCCGTGTCCGGTGGAAAAGCCGTCCTTGAAGAGCTTGAGAAGGTCTATCTGGCAGCAGGTTTCCGTGAGAAGATAGAAATCCTTGTCATGAATATGGATATCGCCGCCGTTATGCGCGTCCGCGATGTCCTTCTCCAGGATATGGCTGTCGACAAAGTACTTCGCGCTTTCGGAACCGTACTTGAGCATGGTACCCATGGCGGTATCGGTATCGATATTGGCGTTCTCGCGCTTGATGTTGGAATCCTTGGCGTCAACGAAGGTGAGGGATTTGAAGATATCCATCAGATCCTTCTCGGTCTGACGCAGCTTGCTGCGCTCGGCGCGGTAGAGAATATACGCCTTGGCCGTTCTGGGAAGGTCATTGGCAATGAGAACTTCCTCCACGATATCCTGCACCTGCTCAACCGTGGGAATGATATGGGGAGGAATTTTCTCCAGCACTTCATTGGTCAGGCTGACGATCTTTTCCTCAGTAATCTCTTCGTCCGCAACGGCGTTACCCGCCTTTCTGATGGCGTCGCGTATCTTGGCGGCGTTAAATCTGACGGTCTGACCGCTGCGCTTGACGATATACTCGGGGCTTTCCGGCAAAATGATCAACTCCTGTTATAATTGATATGATGAATCATCAATGAACCGGGACGGCTGCCAAAGAACCGGCGATCACCGCCCGGGGGTTATCTTCATTTTCGGGTTCCTGCCCATTATAACACAACATATATGTAATTGCAAGTGTTTTTTATCAATATATTGTAATTTCAGGAAATAATGACCGGTGCAAAACAGGCGTCAACGCCGCATTGTACGGCATTGACGCCTGTGGAAAACTTTTTTCATTCCGGCAGAATCCGTCAGTTTTCAAACAGCTCGTCCTCTTTGCGGCGGGTCGTTGAACGCGCCGAAGCGGTGGCCTTGCCATTCACTGTGATATTTCCCTCGTTGTCAATATCCAGCTTGTCACCCTCACGGATGCTGCCGGGAAGCTCGGATCTCGGAATGGCAAACAGCTTGCGGTCCTTGTCCTCACAGATGACGTATATTCCATCCATCCTGTCTACGGTCAGATGTCTCATTTCTTTCAAGCTCCTTTGTCTGGTTTATTTTGATACGATCACGGAAATCTTTTTGCCGTCGGATTCAAAGATAACGTTGCCGTCCAGATCGGTCCGGTAGATTTCACAATTCATTTGGAGAAGTCTTTTGAGAATGACGTTTTTCGGGTGGCCGTACGGATTATCCTCGCCCACTGAAATCGCGGCATATCTGGGGTTGATCTCACTGAGATACGCCTGTGAATTGCCGTCCCTCCCGCCGTGATGCGACACCTTATAGATGTCCGCGCTGAGATCATAGTCCAGCGACATGATCTGACGCTCCACCCGTGTGGAAGCGTCGGCGCCGGTCAGGATGGAAACGTCCTTGTAGGTAAACTTCAGCACAATGGAATAATCGTTCAGATCCTCGTATTTCGCGCCATTCTGCGGGGAAAGCACCAGCATGGTCACGCCGTCAAGGTCGTATTCGTTGCCCGGAACCGGACGGGTAATCTTCAGCTTTTTCTTCCTGATGGCTTCAAGCACCTCGGTGTAGGTTCTTGTCGTAGGCGTAAGCTCCTTGGAAACCTGCGGCATCATGACGTGATCAATGGTCAGCTCCTTGCTTTTGATTACCGTGTCCATGCCGCCTATATGATCCGAATGCGGGTGCGTACCGATGATCCAGTCAAGGTGAGAAACGCCCGCCCTGTGAAGATAATCCAGAACGGTATCCCCCATGCCGTTTTCCCCGCAATCGATCAGCACGTTGCATTCTCCACACTGCATGAGGATCGATTCACCTTGCCCCACATCGATCATGTGCATTTTGAGTGCCGCCTCACCGCTGATCTCGTCGCCCGAAATCTCGTAATTCAGCCTGCCGAAAATCTCATTGAGCCATTGATCGGCTTCCTCTTCGGTACAGCCCGAAAAAAACGCGGAGGTGAACAGTGCCGCCGCCGACAGAAGAATGCACAATGCCGGACGGATGTGCGCTTTGAATTTGCCAGATATCATTTTTTCTTGCCTTTCTTTTTGCTGATGCTTCTTATGGGACTTTTTTTGTTCCCGCTTTTCTGCGATGCCGCGCCGCGCTTCCTGGCCGCCGCATTATCCTGCTTTGATTTCATGTACTGCTGCGACGGACGGATCAGGCAGCCCGGCGCATTCCCGATCAGGTCTGTCCGACCCGCACGGATCAGGGCCTGCTCGACAATATCATGATTCTCTGGTCTGAAATACTGCAGCATTGCCCGTTGAAGCGCCTTTTCCTGCGGTGTGCGCGGAACATACACCTTTTCCAATGTATAAGGGTCGAGTCCCGTGTAAAAGATACAGGTGGAAATCGTTCCCGGCGTGGGATAGAAATCCTGCACCTGCTCCGGGTGGAGGTGCTCCTTCTTGAGAAACAGCGCAAGCTCTATCGCGTCGTTGATGGTGCTTCCGGGGTGGGAGCTCATGAGATACGGCACCAGAAACTGCTTTTTTCCGATCGATTCGGTAATGCGGTAGAATTCCTTCGCAAATTTCCTGTAAACCTCAAAACGCGGTTTGCCCATCCGGTCGAGAACCTGCGTGGAGCAATGCTCCGGCGCGACCTTCAACTGTCCGCTGACATGGTATTCGATCAGCTCGCGCATGACCTGCGGGTCGTTTTCCAGTATCAGATAGTCAAATCGGATACCGGAGCGCACGAATACCTTCTTGATACCGGGAACGGCGCGTACCCGCCTGAGCATCTCAAGAAATTCACTGTGATCCACCTGCAGGGCGGGACAGGGTTCCGGCGCAAGGCAGCGTCTTCCGCCGCGGCACATTCCCGCCACGTCCTGCTTTTTGCAGGAATGAATGCGGAAATTGGCGGTGGGACCGCCGACGTCGTGAATATACCCCTTGAAATTCGGCTTGCTGGCGAGCATCTGCGCTTCACGCACTACCGAATCAATACTGCGCGTGGAAATCTGCCGGCCCTGATGGAACGCCAGCGAACAGAACGCACACGCGCCGAAGCAGCCGCGGTTGTGTATGATGGAGAATTCCACCTCTTTGATCGCAGGAACACCGCCCATCGGCTCGTACATCGGGTGATAGGCCCGCTCGTAAGGCAATTCATAGACCCAGTCAAAATCCTCTGTGGTGATCGGACGCATGGGCGGGTTCTGGACAAGAATCACGTCGCCGTGACGCTGGAT
>CADCON010000032.1 GCA_902803035.1 uncultured Ruminococcus sp. | reverse complement strand
TGGTGCTGATGGTGCTGATTCTGATCAGCATGGCTGTGATGAAGAAATTTGACGACGGCGAGGAAACAGGGGGGCTGATGATGTGAAGATCTTATCAAGAATTTACACCGGACTGATTTTTGTATTTCTGTATGCCCCCATCGTGGTACTCATCGTGTTCTCCTTCAACCAGAGCAAAAGCCGTTCGGTCTGGAAGGGCTTCTCGCTGAGATGGTACGAGAATCTCTTCCGGGACAGCATGATTCTCGAAGCGCTGCAAACCTCGATAGAAGTTGCGATTATCGCGGCGATTGCCTCGACCATCATCGGAACGGCGGCGGCGGTCGGGCTCAAGAAGATGAACAAGGGTCTGCGTTCGGTGATGCTGACGCTCAACAATATTCCCATGGTCAACCCCGATATCGTGACCGGTATTTCGATGATGCTGCTGTTTGTGGCGGTGTTCGGCGCGACAGGTCTGCTGCGGCCCGGCTTCGGGACGCTGGTGATCGCGCACATCACCTTCTGCATTCCGTATGTCATACTGTCGGTGCTGCCAAAGCTCAACCAGATGAACCCGAGCATCTATGAAGCGGCGCAGGATTTAGGATGTCCGCCGTTCAGGGCGTTCGTCAAGGTAGTGATTCCGGAGATCATGCCCGGCATTATTACCGGCATGATGATGGCGTTCACGCTGTCGCTCGACGACTTCGTGATCAGCTACTTTACCAGCGGCTCCACCTCGCAGACGCTTCCGATGGTCATTTATTCCATGACCAAGCGCAGGATCAATCCCAAGATCAACGCGCTTTCCGCCTTGATGTTCGTCATCGTCCTTGCGCTCCTGGTGGCCATCAATTTACGTCAGATGAATGACCTGGCTCGCAGGAAGAAGGAAAAATTCAAAGCATAAATTTCTCTATATAATATTTTGAAAGGATTTTGATAAATGAAAAGAATACTGTCACTTGTGCTTTCCGCAGCACTCATGATTTCCGCGTTTTCCGCTCTTTCCGGATGCTCCGGGGAGAAAGCCGTCCCGAAGACCGGCGAGGTAGTTTATGTCTACAACTGGGGCGAATACATCTCCAACGGTGACGACGGCTCGATGGACGTCAACGCGCAGTTCGAGAAGGAAACGGGCATTGAGGTCAAGTACCTCAACTTCTCCAGCAACGAGGAAATGTACGCCAAGATGAAGAGCGGCGGCATGACGGTGGACGTCATTGTTCCCTCCGACTACATGATTTCGCAGCTCATTCACGAAGGTCTGCTGGAAAAGCTCAATTATGACAACATTCCCAACTACCAGAACATCGACGAGAAATTCCGCAAGCCGGCGTTTGATCCGACCGGCGAATATTCCGTCGCTTACACATGGGGCTGCACGGCGGTGTTCTACGATTCCAGATACGTCGATGAAGCGGATATCGATGAGAACACATGGGATCTGCTCTGGAACGAAAAGTACAGCGGCAAAATTCTCATGTTCAATAACCAGCGAGACGCCTTCGGCGTTGCGGAGGCGAAACTGGGTTACTCCCTCAACTCCGAAAACCAGGAGGAGCTGGAGGCCTGCTATGAGGAACTTGTGAAGCAGTGCCCGCTGGTGCAGGGCTATTATGGCGACCAGATCTTCGATAAGATGGAGAGCGGCGAAGCGTGGATCGCTCCCTATTACAACGGCGACTTGCTGATGCTGCAGGATGGCAATGAATACGTCAAGGGCTATATTCCCAAGGGAGCCAACACCTTCATCGATTCCATGTGCATTCCCACCTGCTGCCAGAACAAGAGCGCGGCTGAGAAGTACATCAATTTCATGTGCCGTGAGGACGTTGCCCTTGCCAACGCGGAGTACATCGGCTATGCTTCTCCCATTTCCGCCGTCGTGGAGGAAATGGACGAGGAAGCTGCCGGCGAATTCTTCTATCCCTCCGACGAAAAGCTCGCCCAGTGCGAAGTGTTCTACCGCCTGTCGGATGAAGCCAACGCCTACCTTTCCACCAAGTGGGAAGACCTCATGAAGGAATTCACCGAAAAGACCAGATAATTTATACATTATCAGATCAGAAAAATAAAACTGCACAGCGCAGAGTCTGACGGACTTTGTGCTGTGCAGTTTTTTTGAACGTAAGGAATACGGTTTGTGAATCACTGTCCACAACTCAGGAAATAAACTCCCTCCGTCACGCCTGCGGCGTGCCACCTCCCTCTCTGAGGGGGCTGTCGGCGTAGCCGACTGGGGGAGGAATTAAGTTGTTGTGAATAGTGGTTTATGAATAAGAAATCTATATCTGCGATTTCACGCGATTACGTTCATCCAATCAGCTCTCATCCATCGTCTGGACTTTTTCGTCTTCGGGTGAGGAGGCAATGGAGTCGGGGGTGATGACCACGTCGTCGTAATGCTCAGTGGAGCGGAGTACGACGGTCGTTCTTCCGGGAAGATGGAGCTTTCCGCCTTCCAATGTGGCAACGGCTTCTTTTTCTTCTACTTGCGTATCCTGAGAGGAAGTCTGTCCGAAAACAGGCGCTCCTTCGGTTTCCTTTTCACCCTCTGCATTTTTGCTGACAACGTAGCCGCGGAGTTCCGTGAAATCGGAATATTGGGTTGTGCCGAGGTCGATGTCGGTGTCGTCCAGACTGAGATTGTGAATGACCATGACGGCGGTGCCGTTATAGATGCAGGTGTAGGCGCATATGGACTGTTTGCCAAGATCAACGGCGGTCACTGTGCCGCGGGCGATTTGGGGGTTTTGGTTTTTGAGCTTGAGCAGCAGACGGTAATGGTTGAGAATCGAGTCTTCATCCCTTAACTGTTCCTCAACGCCTTTTATGTTTTCCTGGCTGAGCTTGTAATCCGCGCCGGGAGGATTGATTATTTTTGATCCGTCATCGGAAGCAGACCATTTGATGGCGGTGCGGGCGGTGGGATCCTTTTTGGAGCTGTCAGAGGTGCTGCCCTTCAGACCGATTTCCTCTCCGTAATAGATAAAGGAGTTGCCCGGCATGAGCAGATACAGACTCGCCGCCATCTTGCGCTGGCCATCGGTGGAGAAGTATGCCGAGGAGCGACTCATGTCGTGATTGGAGAGGAAGGGCGCGTCGATCGCGTCAAAAGCAGAGACGAGCTTGAGCTGATTATTCCAATTCTGGAGTTTTTTCGCGAAGGCGACGCCATCCTTGCTTTTGACAGTGGAGGAGATGTAACCGGTCGAATTGGCAAAAGAAAAATCAAAGAAACTGTCAAATCCGCTGTTGAAATACTTCCTGACGGTGGAGTTGGCGGTCCATGCTTCGCCGACGGTATAGAAATCGGATTTTTTGGATTTGCAGTAATCGCAGATTCTTTTAAGCACTTGTGTGTTCAGATCGGTGTCGTTGAGGTAAAAGTAAAGTACTGCGTCAAAACGGAAGCCGTCTACTCCTTTGTTGATCCAGAAATCACATATTTTCTCGACTTCTTCCCATACATAAGGACTGTCGTAATTCAGTTCAGGCATATCGTCGCTGAAATT
>CADCON010000031.1 GCA_902803035.1 uncultured Ruminococcus sp. | reverse complement strand
TGCCGATCACACAGACCAGCAGCAGCCAGAAGGACAGAATGATGCCCTCCATGATGACCAGAGCGATTGTCATAATAAGCCCTCCCAGCCATTCCAAGTCCGGAAGGCTTGGAATGTGATTCACTATTCTTTATTCTCTATTCTTCTAGCGCAGCCACGCAGCACGCTTCAGTCCTTCGGGGGATTCTCGCGCTCATGCTGAACCTCTTCGGGATCCACCATGCGGATCACCTTGTCGGTGTAGAGAATGCCGTCCAGATGGTCGGTTTCGTGGCTGGCACAGGAGGCGAAGAGATCCTCCCCCTCAATTTCATAGAGGTCGCCGTTGCGATCGCGGTATCTCAGCCTGACATACTGCGGGCGGTTGAGAATGCCCCACTGTCCGGGAATGGAAAGACAGCCCTCCATGCATTCCTGTTCGCCGCGCCTCTCGATGATTTCGGGATTGATCATCTCGATAGGGCCGTCGCCCATGTCGATGATGACAATCCGCCTGAGAATACCCACCTGCGGAGCCGCCAGTCCAAGACCCTTCGCCTCGGCCAGCGTTTCCTTCATATCGTCAAGCAGATCCCAGAGCTTCTGATTGAAATCCGTGACAGGGCGGCACTTCTTGCGGAGTACGCTGTCGCCCTCTGTCACTATCTGTCTTAATGCCATAAGTATCGTTCCTTCCATTCATTATTATCCTACGCCGCGCTCCGATATGATTCTGTATGCGTTGATCCATTCAGCCAATCTGTGAAGCGTCACAGCACGTTTTCGGGATTGAGGTCAGCGTAGACCGTGACCTCCCTGTTGGCCGGGTCGCTGCCGCATTCGCAGAGCAGCATATGCATCATCTCGCGGAAACGCGCGTTATTGCGGCATTTGAGAATGATCTTGTAGCGGTAGCGTCCGCTGACCTTCTTCACCGAAGCGGGCGACGGTCCCAGCGCGCGGATGGGAATGTCGGCATACTCCCGCTGTGTGTGGAATTTCAGATTCCTCATAAAACATTCCGCCGCGCGGGAAACCTCTTCATCCGCCGTTCCCACAAAGCCCACCATGCAGATATCGGCAAACGGCGGGTAGAGCATCGCCTTTCGCAGAATGATCTCGTTCTGGTAGAATTTCCTGTAATCCTGCGCCGCCGCCAGATCGATCACGGGATTGTCCGGCGTGACGGTCTGAATGATGGCGCGTCCCCGGCTTTCGCCGCGTCCGGAACGTCCCACCACCTGCGTCAGCAGCGAGAAGGCGCGCTCGTAGCTGCGGAAATCGTCGCTGTACAACGCCTGATCCGCCATCAGCACGCCCACCAGCGTCACCCGCTCAAAATTCAGTCCCTTGGCGACCATCTGCGTGCCGATCATGATATCGTAGAGTCCGGCGGCAAAATCCCCCAGCTTCCTGTCGTAGGACGAACGCCGCGTCATGCTGTCCGCGTCCATGCGGAGAATGCGCGCCTCCGGAAAGAGCTTTGCCAGCTCCTCCTCCGCCTTCTGGGTTCCCTGTCCCGCAAATCGCAGGTAAGGCTGACCGCAGGAGGGACATTCGCGCGGCACTGGCATCGACGCGCCGCAGTAGTGGCACATCAGCCGCCTGTTGTCGCTGTGGTAAGTCATGGAAACGCTGCAGTGCGGACAGGTGATGACCTCCCCGCAGGCGCGGCAGGATACAAAGGTGTTGAAGCCGCGCCGGTTGTTGAGAAGGATCGACTGATGGCCGGCTTCGAGATTGTCCCGGAGCGCCTGATACAGACGCGGGCTGATAATGCCCTCCCGCACGTCCATCCGGGAAATATCGATCTTTTCCACGCAGGGCAGGACGGCATTGCCGTACCGCTGCGTCAGCACCTGGTAGTCGTAGCGGCCGCTCTCCGTGGCATGGTAATAGGTTTCGACAGAAGGCGTCGCGGAGGCAAGCACCAGCAGTGCCTTATTGTATCCGCAGCGGAACCGCGCCGCGTCGCGGGCGTGGAACCGGGGAGAATTCTCTGATTTATAGGTGTATTCCTGCTCCTCGTCGATGATCACCAGACCCAGCCGCCGGAAGGGGGCAAATACCGCCGAGCGCGTGCCGAGCGCGATCTGCGCCTTGCCGTCACGCACCCGCTTCCACTCGTCCATTCTCTGGGCGAGGGAAAGCCCGCTGTGAAAGACCGCGACCTTCTCGCCGTACCGCTCGTGGAATTTGCCGAGCGTCTGGGAGGTCAGCGCGATCTCCGGCACCATGACAATAATGCCCTTGCCGTCGCTCAGCGCCTCGTCAATGAGCCGGAGAAATACAGAAGTCTTGCCGCTTCCCGTCACGCCGAAGAGAAGGGAAACGCGGAATTTATCCTCCCGGTACAGGCGGTACAGATTCTCAAAGGCAAGCTGCTGCTGCGGGGAAAGCGCAACGCGTCCCCCGCTGCCGCCGCCCGCGCCGGAATAGGGATTGCGGTAGACTTCCTCTTCATAATAGACGATGACGCCCTTCTTGGCGAGAAGATCCGCCACCGACTGTGTAATGCCGGTGAAGTAGCAGATTTCCCTGACCGAGGCGGTCTGCACATCGCTCAGGAGCTTCACGATTTCCTGCTGCTTGGGCGTGAGCCTGCCGCCGGTATGCTTCTCCCAATCGGGAGCGAGCGACGCCATTTTGACCGTCGCGTCCCTGATATGGCGGACGGCGTCATCCACGCGCTCCAGAAGCCCCTTGTCCACCAGCCGGTCGGGAACCGAGGTGTTTTCCGGAAGATTCATGACCTCGGCGATATGCTTTTTTTCCAGCACCAGTCCGGGATTGGAAACAAACATCTCCAGCAGCCTGCGCTGCTGCGGCGTGATATCGCTCCTGCCGCTCAGTTTAAGGCTTTCCAGCCCCGGCGCGGCGCGGTAGGACGTGATCAGACGGACATTGATGCCCGACGGAAGCATGACCTTCGCCGCTTCGTAATAGGTGCAGTAATAATTGTCGCGGAACCAGCCGGCCATGAGAAGCATTTCCTCCGAAAGCGCGGGCGTTTCATCCAGCAGCGCGGAAAACGGCTTGACCGTCCCGTATTCCGCCGTTTCGCTCAGCGAAAAAATCACGCCCTGCCGCTTGCGGTTGCCTCTGCCGAAGGGAACAATCACACGGCAGCCCGGCGCCGCTATGCCTTCGTATTCCACCGGCACACGATAATCAAACAGCTTATCGAAATGGTAGGCGGTGTTCTCCACGGCGACCTTGGCGTACACTGTGCGGGCGCTGCCCATGTCTTATCACCGTCCTCAGGCCGTATGGCAGCACAAGCGGAAATTACTCCTCGTCCTCCGGATTATCCTCTTCTTCGCCATCATCGCCTTCGCTGTCGGAATAGCTCTGCTCGTCGTCATCGGAATCGAGGGTGTAATTCATGGCCTGCGCCGGAGTCGTATGAACGTGGTGCTCCTGCTCCTCCTCGGCTTCAATGTGCTCGATGGTCGCCCTTCCGTCAAGCAGGCGGTCAATGACCATATTCACCGGCTTGCGGTAAAGCACGTCATGATTGTTCTCCGCCTCGTCGGCGATCTCTCTGGCCTTTTTGCTGATCGCGTTGACCAGAGAATACCGGCTGTCGCACATCTCAAAAATATCGTCAATCGTTCTTTTCGTCTTTTCCATAAGTTGCAAGCACCTCGTCAATTTTGTATTCTACGCGTCTGCGGCTGTTCAGCTCCGCCCTGATGATGCAGAGAAGATCGTCCGCGGATTCCTCGATGATTTCGTTGATCAGAATATAGTCGTACCAGCGGGCTTCGGGGATTTCCTCCCTGCCGCGGGCAAGACGGTACCTGATCTTTTCCTCGCTGTCGCGCCCCCGGTTTCTCAGGCGGTATTCCAGCTCCTGAAACGAAGGCGGCAGAATATACACGGTCACCGCGTCAGGATACTGCTCCAGCACCTGTCTGGCTCCGTTGACGTCAATCTCCAGAATCACGCTGCTGCCGGAATCCAGCAGGCTGTCCAGCTTATCCTTGGGTGTGCCGTAATACTCGCCGGCATAGCTGTTGTATTCCACCAGATTGCCTCTTGCGATGTTCTCTTCAAAGCTCTCCCTGGACACATAATAATAGGTTTCCCCGTCAACCTCGCCCTTGCCTATGCCGCGCGTGGTCATGGAAACGGAAAGCCGTACATCCACCCGCGCGTCGTCGGATTTCTCAAGTGCCCGGCTGACCACCGTTCCCTTGCCGGACGCCGACGGTCCGGATACTATTATGATGACGCCCCTGCCTGATGAATTATTCATCTGAATCATTCTCCTCGCTTTCGTCAGGATTATCCGCCGTGTCGTCCTCGCGGTTCTCCGCCCTGCCGGCAATATGCCGCGGCTGGATCGCCGACAGGATCACATGACCGCTGTCGGTGATGATCACCGCTCTGGTGCGCCTTCCGAAGGTCGCGTCAACAGCGGTGCCGCGCTCCTTGGCGTCCTGCACCATTCGCTTGACGGGCGCGGAATCGGGACTCACGATGGCGATTATATGGCTCACGGCAACCATATTGCCGTAACCTACATTGATCAGCTTCATGCTCTGCCTCCACTATTCTTTCTTCTCTCGCGGAATAATGTGAACGCCGGCTACTCTATGTTCTGTATCTGCTCACGGATCTTTTCGATCTCCGCCTTGATCTCCACCACCATATGCGCCACGTCGGAATTCTGGCACTTGGAGCCGATGGTGTTGGCCTCGCGGTTCATTTCCTGCACGATGAAGTCGAGTTTGCGCCCCACCGCTTCCCCGGAATCCAGCATCTGGCGCATCTGGTCAAAATGGCTCCTGAGCCGCACGGTTTCCTCGTCCACGGCAATCTTGTCGGCGAAAATCGCCGTTTCGGTGAGAAGCCGCTGCTCGTCAACCGAAGCGTCGCCGAGCAGCTCCTCGATTTTCGCCCGCAGACGCGCCCGGTAATTCTCCAGCGTCTGGGGGGAAAGCTTCTCAATTTCGCCTACGATGTCAAGAATATGCTCCATCCGGCTCATCACGTCATCGCGCATCTTGCCGCCCTCGGTCTCCCGCATGGCGATGAATTGCGCCACCGCTTCGGAAAGCACGGTCTGAAGGTCATTCCAGACCTCCTCCTCGTCCTGCTCCGCCTTTTTCACAGTGAAGATGTCGGTATATCTTGCCACGGTGGACACCGAAATATCATCGGTCAGCCCGAATTCCGAAGCAAGCTCCCGCAGCGCGTTGATATACCCCCCGGCAAGCGATTTGTTGAGAATCACCTGCGCCGCCGTTTCATCGACGGTGAGAATGGTCACATATACGTCGATTTTGCCTCTGGCAACCCGTTCCTTCACATAATTGCGGATTTTATCCTCGACAAAAGAATACCCGCGGGGCGTTCTTACCGAAAAATCAAAAAATTTGTGATTCACAGACCGTATTTCCACCGAAATATCGCGCCCGTGAAGGGTCGCCTGAGCGTGGCCGTAGCCCGTCATGCTTCTTACCATGCTCTCTGTCCTTTCGTGCGATTATCTATCCGATATCGTTAATCATCAATTTGTAAACAGTATTGAATACATATTTCTGTAAATTACATTATAGCAGTTTTCAACGGGCCTTGTCAATAGTTATGCGATATTTTGCGCCCTGGCAAGTTGTCCAATTGAACGGCCGGAAAACAGCTTCGCCGGCACAACGCAAAAAAGGCCCTGCCGCGACTTGCGTCCGACGGCAAAGCCCTTCTGTTTTCTTAAGCGGTCACTTCCTGTCGCCGAGGTCCTGCTTGATCTGGGTGGTGCTGATTTCCGGTGTGCGGGAGAGATAGACCACCTCGCAGCCCTCTTCGCGCAGGAAATCGAATTTTCCCGTCCAGTCGTCCCCGATGACAAAGGTGTCAATGTGGTATTCATGCACATCGCTGCGCTTCTGGTCCCAGTTCTCCTCCGGGATGACCAGATCGACATAGCGGATCGCTTCCAGCAGCGACTTGCGCTGTTCATAGGTGAAATAGCACTTCTTGTGCTTCTCATTCCAGTTGAATTCGTCGGTGGAAAGACACACGACCAGATAATCCCCCAGCGCCTTGGCTCTTCTGAGCAGGTTGATGTGTCCGTAGTGCAGCAGGTCGAACGTACCGTATGTGATAACTCGTTTCATAGTCTGAATGATCTCCTTTGTCAATAATGATGTCTGTCATCATTGTAGCATAGTTTTCCGGAAAAATCAACCTGCCACAGCCATTATCCGATATGCGTCACCTGACCGATAAAAACAGGCAGGCAGCTTTCGTTGTCGATGATCATATACACGAACGGGCGGTTAAGCACGACGGAATTCATCATCATGGCGTTTTTCATCATTTCAACCGCCGTGGCCGCGCCCGCCTTCGTGCCGCGCTCGTCCACTTCGATTGCCGTCTTGTGCAGCACACGGCTGATGTAAAGCATTCCCGGCTTCACGTCCGCCATGCCGGAGAAATCCGCCTTTTCCGGGTCGAAGGCGTCGGTCATGCCCGCTTCCGACAGAATGCCGTTGAGCGTGACCGAATACTCCGCGCTGAATCTGGGAATGGAAGCGTGTACCGGCTCATGCGTTTCCGACCTGATCTGGGTGGCAATTCTGTCATACCGCATGGATTTGACATATTTGGCAAGCGAAACGCCTTCGTCCGGCAGCATGGCCACAAAGCTGTAGCCGGAAGCATACGGCTTGACAAAGCCCTTCGCCTTGCCGTCCTTGAGAAAGACCGGTTCCTCCGAGCTCATCATGACCACCGGCTCTGTCTTGCCGTCGATATCGGTAAATTCTCTCTCATAAAGCTGATCCTCGCGGTAGATGTTCTCCCACTCCGCGTCAAAGGAAAGCGCGTTGATGAGGTACATCACCGCCGCCCCCGGAATCTCATCGAGAATGGAGGGAATCATGCCGTCGGTGTTGTCGGACACCCATTGGTTGATGTCCGCGAGCGTCTTCTGGTCGAACCTGGAAGAGAAGACATCCGCGCCGAAGTAATCAGCGTTGGTCTGCAAAAATTCCTTCCTGAAGTCGAGTGAATTCTCCCTGAGCCAGATCGAATTGGCCGAGGTGAGCCGCGCTTTTTCATCGGAAGGCAGGCCGCGCAGATACACGCCGAGATATTGGTTCAGCTCGTCCCTCCGCAGGGGAAGCACACTGTCCAGGCTCCACGTCAGCGGGCTGAGCGTGCGGTTCATCTGCTCCAGCGTATCCCCCGCCGCGCCGTTCTGCGTCATGGCAAGCGCGGTCATGACCGACAGCGGGGAAACCAGCGTATTCTTCCTGCTTTCCTTCGCGGCGCATTGTTTAAAGAGCGTAAGGGCAAATTCATTGTAATCCCGTTCAAAGGCCTGCTGCCTGTCCGCGTCCTTCCGGAAGGAAAGCGCGTCGGGCGAGGGGCTGACATTCGCCATCAGATCGGTCGTGCTTTCGGAAAGACCGTCCTTTCCGGCCGCGTTTTCGCCTCCGCAGGCGCACACGCCGAGAAGCAGAGCCGCGGAGAGCGCGGCGCAGACGGCTTTTCTGAAAATGGATGGCTTCATGTTGAGAATGCTCCTTTCCAAAAATGAAATCAGAGTGAAGAGTCAATCACTTCACTCCTCACTCTGCACTCTTTCAGATTAATCCCGCTTGGAAGCGAGAAGAGCGACACGGTCGCCGTCCACGGAAAGCAGACCGCCGGTCACCTTGATGACGTGCTCCTGCGGGTC
The DNA here is from genome assembly GCA_902803035.1 of uncultured Ruminococcus sp. Taxonomy (GTDB): domain Bacteria; phylum Bacillota; class Clostridia; order Oscillospirales; family Acutalibacteraceae; genus RUG762. The sequence goes on along the minus strand of CADCON010000031.1, from coordinate 924 downwards.
TCCGTCGTCGTCGTAGGTGACAAAACGCGCCGTACACGGCACGGTCACGGCAATCAGCGGGGCGTGACCCGGCAGCACCGCCATATCGCCCTCAGTCGTGCGGACGTAGAATTCACCCACTCTGCCCTTGAAGGAATCTCCGTCGGGCGAGGAGATTTTCAGTTTGAAGGTTCTGATATCAGCCAGCTTGTTTACTTCGCTCATTTCGCAGCCCTTTCCGCCTTTTCCCTGACCTCGTCGATGGTTCCCGCGAAGAGGAATGCCGATTCGGGCAGGTCGTCGCATTCGCCGTCGATGATCGCCTTGAAGCCCTTCACCGTTTCGCTCAGCGGAACATACGTGCCCTCGATGCCGGTGAATTTCTCCGATACATGGAACGGCTGCGACAGGAACCGCTGAATCTTTCTGGCGCGCTGCACCAGCTTCTTGTCCTCGTCGGACAGCTCATCCATGCCCATGATGGCGATAATGTCCATCAGCTCCTTGTAACGCTGGAGAATGCGCTGCACCTCCTTGGCGACAGCGTAATGCTCCTCGCCGACCTTCTCCGGAGAGAGGATGCGGCTGGTGGATTCCAGCGGATCGACCGCCGGATAAATGCCCTGCGAAGCGATGCTTCTGGAAAGAACCGTCGTCGCGTCGAGATGGGCGAAGGTGGTCGCCGGAGCCGGGTCGGTCAGGTCGTCGGCAGGCACGTAAACCGCCTGCACCGATGTGATCGAGCCTTTCTTGGTGGAGGTGATGCGCTCCTGCAGCGCGCCCATTTCGGTCGCCAGCGTCGGCTGGTAGCCGACGGCGGAGGGCATACGTCCCAGCAGTGCCGAAACCTCGCTGCCAGCCTGCGTGAATCTGAATATATTGTCTATAAAGAGCAGAACGTCCTGATTTTCCTTATCGCGGAAGTACTCCGCCATTGTCAGACCG
>CADCON010000030.1 GCA_902803035.1 uncultured Ruminococcus sp. | reverse complement strand
GATTTCGCTTCTCGGAATGATTTACCCGGTCATGACCAACCGGCTGCTCAATGATTTCATTCCCAACCGCGCCTATCGCTCCATTATTCTTGCGGGAAGCGGTGTGCTGGCACTTTATATTGTGAGAATGCTGCTGCGGTATTTCGTGCAGTACCAGGGGCATATGGTGGGAACCTATATGCAGGCGCAGATGCGGCGGGAGCTTTTTGCCCATCTGGAAAGGCTGCCCTTCTCCTTCTTTGACGACAATGAGACCGGCGCGATCATGACCCGCATGACCAATGATCTCTTTGAAGTGAGCGAGCTGGCGCACCACGGACCGGAAAATCTGCTGACCTGCACCGTCATGATCGCTCTGAGCTTCGGCTATCTCTGCTCCATCAACGTGTGGCTGACACTGATCATCTTCGCCTGCGTGCCGCTCATGGTCGCCGTGTCCGTCTATCTCAGGAAGAAAATGCGCGACGCCTTCAAGGAACGCCGGAAGAGCAACGCCGTCATCAACGCCTCGCTGGAAAGCTCCATTACCGGGGTGAGGGTCACCAAGGCATACACCAACGCCGCCCGTGAACAGGAAAAATTCGAGGTGGGCAACCAGATGTACATCGACGCCTGCAAAAGCTCCTACAGCGCGATGGGAATATTCCATTCCTCCACTTCCTTCATCACCGACGTCTTCAATGTCATCATCCTCATTGCCGGCGGTCTGTTTCTGTACAAAGGAAGCATTAATTTCGGCGAATACTCCACCTTTATTGTGTCGGTCAACCTTTTCATTGCTCCTGTGCAGACGCTCATTCAGTTCATGGAACAGTGGCAGAACGGCGCGACCGGATTCCGCAGATTCATTGAGATGATGGATATTCCCGAAGAGCAGGACGCCCCCGGCGCGGAGGACATCGGCGGGGTGAGGGGAGAAGTGGAACTGCGCGACGTGAGCTTTTCCTATGAAAAGGACGGAGAGCGCGATATTCTCGACCACGTTTCGCTCCATATCCCAAAAGGAACTAAAATGGCGCTTGTCGGGCCTTCGGGTGGCGGCAAGACCACGATATGCCACCTGATTCCCCGATTTTACAATCTGGAGGAGGGCTGCGGCTCCATTCTGGTGGACGGCAGGGACATCAGGCAGATCACGATGGAATCGCTCCGCCGCAACATCGGCATTGTGCAGCAGGATGTGTTCCTCTTCGCCGGGACGATACGGGAGAATATCGCCTACGGCAGCCCTGACGCGACAGAAGAACAGATCATCGACGCGGCAAAGAAGGCGAATCTCCACGAATTCGTGAGCAGTCTGCCCGATGGTTACGATACGGAGATCGGTGAACGCGGCATCAAGCTCTCCGGCGGGCAGAAGCAGCGGGTGTCCATCGCCCGCGTTTTCCTGAAAAACCCCGCCATCCTCATTCTGGACGAAGCGACAAGCGCGCTCGACAACACCACCGAGGTGCTGATTCAACAGTCGCTCGACGAATTGTGCAAGGGGCGCACCACACTGGTCGTTGCCCACAGGCTTTCCACCATCCGCAATGCCGACCACATCGCGGTTGTGAGCGGCGGCAGAATTACCGAATACGGCACGCACGACGAGCTGATGAAGCAGGGCGGAACCTACAAGGGGCTGTACGACCTGCAATTCCGGTGCGGCTGATACGAATGGTCAATCAAAAGGCGGCGCGGCCGGATTTCTCTGAAAGAATCCGGCCGCGCCGCATTGTATGAATTTTGGATGAAGGGATGACAAGGGGGCTTATTCTCCTGTCGTATCAGCGGCTTCAGCGACGTCCGCCGGCGCGGGTTCCTGATCGGCCATTACGGTGCCGGAGGTCTGCACCGCCTGTTCCAGCCGTGATTCCAGCACGTCGCCGTGACGCACGGGCAGCATGGTAAAGAAGGCGATCGCGCTGAAGAGGGCGGCATAGGGGCAAAGCACCTTCAGCCCGAAGAGATCCATCAGCCAGCCGGAGAAAATGGGGGTGACGATCTGCGCCGCCATGGAAGCGGTGTAGTAGAAGCCGGTGTAAAGCCCCGTATCGGAGCCGGTGCAAAGCTCCACTACCATGGGAAAGGAATTGACGTTGATGGACGCCCAGCCGATGCCGGCGACGGCAAAGAGAATGTTCATCACCATCATGGGCGTATCGGCTGTCACGAATGACATACTGCCGAACGCGACCACCATCATAATGACGCCCGCCAGAATGGTCTTCTTGCGGCCGCGCTTGGAAGCGATGATGCCCACGGGCAGGAAGGATACCACGCCCGCCGCCTGCGCGATCATCAGGGTGAGGTTGTGATCCTTGTGGAGAATATCGGCGGCGTAGACCGAATACTTGGAGGTGACGGCGTTGTAACCCATGTACCACATGAAGATGGACGCCAGCAGGAAGAGAAGCGAACAAAGCTCGCCCTTGGTCAGCTTGCGCTCGCCGGCCGCTTTGGCGGCACTTTCGGCTTCCTCATCGCCTGATTCGTAGGTGATGATTTCCTCGTCCAGACCCAGCGCGCGGCTCTGCTCCTGCATTTCGCGGGCGAATCTGTTTTCGCGGACAAAGAGCATATAGATGACCAGCGAAATCAGCATAGCGGACGCGACCGCGATGAAATAATAGTAGTAATTGGTATGCATATAAGCGTCGTCCATGTGCTTGATTTCCTTGGTAGCAAAGACGATGCCGAAAAGCAGGGCAATGATGCCGCCGATGGTGCCCATGAGATTGATGACCGCGTTGGCCTTAGAGCGCAGGGGCTTGACGGTGATGTCGGGCATGAGAGCGACGGCGGGCGAACGGAATACCGCCATAGCGACCAGCATGGCGACCAGCGTGATGACGAAGTACAGCAGGGAATCAATGAACGGCAGCAGCGCGAAGAGCGCGACCGCGATGATCGTGCCGATCAGAATGAAAGGGGTGCGGCGGCCGAGCCTCGTGCTGCATTTGTCGGAGAGCTTGCCGAAGAGCGGCAGCATAAAGAGCGCGAGGATATTGTCGATGGCCATGATACCGCCGGAAAGCGTCTGGGACATCTTGAATTTGTAGGTCAGCACCAGCGGAATGGTGTTGTCGTATGCCTGCCAGAACATACAGATCAGGAAAAACGCCATGCCCACAAACAGCGTCCGCCTGTAATTCAGTTTAACCTTCATGTTGAAATGTCTTCCTTCCGTTTGGAAATAGTGGATGATTGATTCATACGCCGGACATAATTGCGTAACTATCTTACCATATTTTATAATAAATGTCAATAAAATCAGGCAATTTTATTGAATTAGCGGAACGGCATTCGGGCGGCAGGCGAAAACGGAAATTCTTCCCCTTTTTCCCGCCGAAAATCCTTGTAATACGCTGCCGGATGTGCTATACTATAATCTTAAGTAATCAAAAAAGCGGAAGGGCAACTGATCGGGAGGGATATTTTATGAAGAGAACTATGAAAAAGATCGGGAAGCTGCTTGCCAGATTTGACAGACTATATTTTCAGAGCATCGCGCCGTATCAGAAGAACGAAAAAGAAATAAACGAAAAGAAATACCAAAAGAAGCTCGACCGCGCCGAGGAGCTGTGCCGCAAGGCGCTCGCCCTCTGCCGTGAAGATCCTGCCAATGCATCAGTTTCAGGAGAATCGCTGATTCATTGCGTTTTCAGATGGAGTGTGCTTCTCGGTATCCGGGGCAGGGAAGAGGAAGCGGAGCCGCTTCTGGCCGGGATTTTTGAAAAGCGCGGGGATTACGGCAGCACGCTTCTGCTCACGGAATGCATGGGATTATATGGCAGTCTTCTTTGTGAAAGCGGCAGGTACGATATGGCCGCGACGGTGCTGAGCGAATTTCTTGCGAGAGTGAAGTCCGGGATATCCGATGGCGTCTATCCCCAAGGAATCGTTCCCGGCGACACGGACGCGGTATGCCGCGGACTCGGCAATGCCGCCTGCGCGTTCACCTATTCGGATGGCGGGGACGGCTACGGGCCGGATTATTTTACACAGCCCGTGGAATTTCTCAGAAAGATGGAGGAAAAGGGCATTGCGCCGGGGAAGAACGATCATCTCAAGGCAGCCTATTACGCGGCGAGCCAGCAGCTCTTCCTGACCTGCTTTGAAACGGTTCCCGCGGCGGACATCAGCAGGGCGGCGGGCTATCTCGGCGACTGCATGAACGCCTGCAGGGATCATGACGCGGGCCTGTTCTTTCCTGCCGTCATGCGGCTTCTCGCCCTTACGCTGGCGCGTGACTGCCGGTTCGCGGACTGCGCGCAGGCCTGCCGCGACACGCTGGAGCAGTGCGCGGTCTACACCGGCGAAACGCGGCGCGCGGATCTCGGCAGCCTTCAGAGCATTGAGGGAGACCTCAATATGCTGCTGGGAATGATGAATTACCGCGTTGCGCGCTTTGAGGACTGCATCCGTTATCTTGAAACCGCCATCGCCGCGTTTGAGGCTGATGCCAAGGGCAGACCGCTCGCGGAAACCGGCTATGCCGAAGCGGAAACTGAAATCGCCTTCCTGCCGCAGTCGGAGAAGTGCGCCCTTGCCTGTCAGTATATCGCACTTGCCCAAGCCTGCCTGCCGGAGAAATTCTCGCCTCACGAATGCATGGAGAATCTCAGCCGCGCGGTGGAGCTTCTGGAAAAGACCGACCCCATGGATCCGTTTTATCAGATTTCCGTTTCCGCGCTTTACCGCCAGATGGAGAAGCTGTGCGGGAAGGCGGATGACGCGGAAGGGGCGGCGGAATATGAAGAAAAAGTCAGGAAGATGGGATTGAAGGCGGCCGTCAGGCTCAATGAGCTCATGGCGGACAGCCGGAGCGCGAAGGAATACGCCGGCACGGCGGCCGTCCGCAGACGGATCGCGCTGCGGTTGGGACTGCTGGAGCTGTACGCCGACTACACCAATTTTGAAATTCTTCTCACGCAGTCGCTCGGCGGCGGGGAGGAACACCAACGGCTTGCGCGGCTGCATTTTGACGCGGGCGAGTACTTCCGGGTCATGGGAATGAATGAGCAGGCGGTGAGCAGTTATGCCGAGGTCAGAAAGCACACCTTCGACGAGGACGGCAAGCCATACTACGCGGTGAAGCGCAGCGGCATTTTTGAATTTTCCCTTGTCGCCTGCGCGTCGTGCCTTGTCAAGTGCGGCAGAATGGAGCAGGCCTGCGCGGAATTCAGGGAATTCGCCGACGCCCAGCGGGAAAGCGACGGCAGCGTCAGCGCGGAAAGGCTGGCCAAAATCGCCTTCCTGTCACGGGATACGGAGCTGGATCCGACGGAGTGCGCCGGCTATTTCCATGAAGCGGCGCAGGCGGCGGAAGATGCCGGCGACACGATGACGGCGGCGGAGCTGTACAATCAGGAGGGAATCTGCTGGTACAACGCCTCCCCGCCGCAGGAGGAAGAGAAAAGCGAAGCATCGGAGCGTGAGCGGCTGACGCTTCTGTATATGTCAAATGAGATGAACGCCTTTGAAAAAGGGCTGAAAATGCTCCGGCTCTGCGACCGGAAGGAGCCGCGCGCGATAGACCTTCTGCCCTCGCTCTGCTCGAATCTCGGCGAGTGCCATGTCCGTTGCGAGAACATCGATCAGGCCATTGCCTGCTACAATAACGCGGTGACCGGCTTTGAACAGCTTTTTGCAACGGAAAAATTCACGAGCCGCCCGAAGAAGGAGCAGGAGCCGTATTATTTCCAGTACGGAATGTGTTTCAAATCGCTGGCGGATATCTACAATGCCCTGGACGACGATCCGAACTGCATGAGAACGCTGACCAGAGCGATTGAGGTATTTGAGCGGCTGGATAATCAGGTGGTCCGCAATGAGCTTGCCGCCTGCCTGAATGCCCGCGGCGTCGTGCATTTCCGCATGGGCGAATTCAAAGAGAATGTGGCGGACGCGACCCGCGCCATTGAAATCAAAAAGAACGACGACGGAGCCGAAATCAACATGGCGATCATGCTCAAGAACCGTTCGGACGCTTACAGGGAGTTGGGGGACTTCAAGGCCATGCAGTCGGATCTGACCGAATCGATTGACTGTCTGGGAAAATCGGAGCTGCCCGATGAGATGCTCAGTCCTTTCTACGGTTCGCACTGGTTCTCCATGGGCGTGTGTCAGGAGGGGCTTAACCGGATCGGGAAAGCCGCCGACGCCTATCGCAGGGCGGCGGGGTATATGGATAAGGCACCGGCGGGAACGGGATCGGATGCCTATCTCAAAGCGCTCTGCCACTTCCGGCGCGCGGTGTGCCTTTGCCGCCGCGATGAACAGGAATACTACGGCGCGCTGTACGAGTACAACAAGGCCATCGGTCTGGTGGAAAGTATGCCCGCCACCCGTGAACGCAATGAAAATCTGCGTCAGCTTCTGTCGTCGAGAGGGAGCCTGTACGAGGCGTTCCGCGAGATTGACTTAGCGCGCGCCGATTTCCGCCGGGCGGAAAGCCTTCGCGCTTCGGGCGACACATCTGGAGAATAATCCGGAGCCTGCCTGCGTGACGCTGGACACATGGAGATGACGGGCAGGCTTTCGACGCAAAAGCAAAAAAACATTCAAAAGCCCCGGCGCTGCGGACGTTTCAGGGATGATTCCCGGAAAGCGTTCCGGCAGACGCCGGGGCTTATGAGCCTGTTCGGATTCCGGAAGCGTGACGCTTGCGGCCATTCCGGAGCAGGCTCCGTTTAATTGGGGGGCTTATCGCGGGGGGAAGGGCTTATCTGCAGCCGCAGCCACAGCCGCCGCATCCGCAGATGCTGTCGTTGCTGCCCATGTTGCCGTTGCAGCCGCAGCCGCAATCGCTGTCATTGTCCTGGAAGAGAACCAGGATGATGAGCAGG
>CADCON010000029.1 GCA_902803035.1 uncultured Ruminococcus sp. | reverse complement strand
TTCTTCCCCGCGGTCGAAAAAGGACTTCTCGACTGCATGAAGACCGGCACCCTCGCGGGCTATCCGATGGTCGGCGTAAAAGCGACTCTCTACGACGGCTCCTATCATCCGGTCGATTCCTCCGAAATGTCCTTCAAGACAGCCGCTTCCCTCGCCTTCAAGAACGGCATTCCCAAGGCGAATCCCGTCCTTCTTGAACCGGTCGGCGAGCTGCACGCCTACGTTCCCGGCGACAACATGGGCGACGTCATGGGCGAGCTGAACAAACGCCGCGGCCGCGTTCTCGGCATGAATGCCGGACACGAAGGGCTGCAGGAGCTGATCGCCGAGGTGCCGATGGGCGAGATGTACGACTTCGCCACCTATATGCGCCAGACCACCCGCGGCAGAGGCTACTTCACCTTTGAATTCATCCGCTACGAAGAAGCACCCTTCTCCGTCCTGCAGGAGCTCCAGAAGGAAGCGGAATAAGGCCCCGCTTACGGGAACAGAGAATAAAGAATAATGTCGGAAGGGCTTCGCCCTTGGAATCAAATCATAAAAATCCCGCCCCGGTCGGCTTTCCTTTGGGATGGCCGGTCGGGGCGGGTTTGTTTGGCACGGGGAAATGATCCGCCGTCCGACATTCTCACTTTCCGACATAAATCACGCCATCAAAATGCAATAAAATGATTGCATCAGACAGAACCGCGTGCTATAATATATTTGTATCGTCTATCGTCACGGAAAAGAACCGCTTTCTTATGCTGTATGATAACCAATTCAAAAGGGTGTGATCAATCTTGAAATGCGAATTATGTGGAGCGGAAATGAGCGATGGAAGCGGCATATGCAGCTATTGCGGATGGGACGCCAACATCGCGGGTAAACCGGTTGCGCCGGAACAGCCGGCTGAGATGCCATCCTCCGACAGCACACCTACGGTCAGTTCTGTCTGCGGGCCTGTCATGCCGACGCCCAATCAGCCAGTCACTCCGCAGCCCAGTCAGACGGCCATCCCACAGAAACAACAGCAGAAGGCTGTCGCCGCTGCCGGAAAGAAGAAACCCGCATTAAAAGCCATCATCCTGCCCGTTTCACTTACGCTTCTGCTCTCGCTTGTCATAACGGGCTTCACCCTGCTTCACGTCTACCGCGGAGGCATTTTCGTCAACCAATACCAATCGGCTTCGGATACGCTTGTCACGCCGGGCGACGCCGCGTCATCCCATACGTCCGACGAAAGCGGCAACTCACCGGATAATACCTCTTCCGCTCAGGCCGAAATTCCCAAGCATTCGCAGATCGTCCGTGTCAAGTCAAAAGGAAACAAGGCGACCCTGACGCTGGAGGAATTCAACGTCAGCACCGGAAGCTGGGAAAAAAGGTTCACGACCAACGCTTATGTAGGCAAAAACGGCGTAGCCGCTGAAAAGGTCGATGGCGACAAAGCCACCCCGAAGGGCAAATTCAACATTAATTTTGTATTCGGCGTATCAAAACCCGACACCAACCTCAACTTCAAAAAGGTAACAAAGCAAACCGTCTGGGTAGATGACCCCCACTCGATTTACTATAATACATGGCAGGAATCCGAACCCTCCGATAAGGACTGGTCACACGCCCAGAGGATGAAGCTTACGATTGACAGAAAAAAAGTCAACTACCGCATTGCCTTCAATTTCAACGGCAACTGCCTTTCCAAAGGAAGCGCGGAACCCGGCCGCGGTTCGGCTATCTTTGTGGAAGGAGTCGGCTCCGCCGGCAAAATGGAACCGGGCTACGGTCAAATCAACATTTCCGGCGCGGATATGATAAAGCTCCTGAAAATGCTCGATTCCTCCCGGAATCCGCAGATCATTATCAGTTGAATGAACCGCGCTTCTTCCAAAGCCATTTTTACCGAAATCATTGTTAAGGGTGTGTTCTGACCATGAAATGCAAAAATTGCGGGGCAATACTCGGTGCCGAAGACAAATTCTGCTCCATCTGCGGCCTGTCAACGCAGGAGCAGAAAAAGAATGTCAAGTGCGCTTCGTGCGGCGCGGATCTGGCTGACAAAGACAGATTCTGCCCTGCCTGCGGAAAGCCTGTCAGCGACGACATTCAGCAGAACAATCTGGAGCTGATGCGGAACGCTTCCTCCTCCAGACTCTTCATCCGCAAAAGACACAGGTCCTTCAATGTGAAAATGCTCCTGCTTCTGTTGCTGTTGCTGTTGACCGCCGCCGGATTCCTCCTCGGCACCATCCTCGAATGGTGGAAGCTCTGATTTCTGCCCCTATAGCAAAACACCGTTCCCCGAAGACATTCATAGTCTTCCCGGAACGGTGTTTTTCTTTTATCATCAGCCCGCCGAAATGATCTCGCGGATCACGGCAATTTCATCCGCGCCGCTGTCGAGCGCGAACTGCCCGATATCCATGAAGGCATACCGCTCATCGATCATGATGATCCTGGCGTAATCTCCCACAAGACAGGGCAGGAAACTGTTGGCAAAGGAATCCTTGAGTATCAGAAGCGTCCCGCCGTCCTTCACATCGTGATTGGTGACAGTGAGAATGCCGTGATTGCCGCCCTCGAAGAAATGATACTTATCCTTTGTCGCCAGCGCGGTTTCATCATACAGGCTTATCTCCTTCCCGTCGGCTTCCACCGTGATATCTCCGGACACTTCAAACGCCTTGAGCCGTTCAGCGGGAATCAGCCCGCTCGGCACTCTCGACCACAGTGTGCCGCGGAAGCTTTCGCTGACCGTGATGATCGTGGGGCTGTCCTGATTGTCCGGCTCCGCACCGTGGGCGGCGCGCCATTCATAATACGCCTGCGCCGCGCCCTCCGCCGTCCAATGATGGTCGGTGGCGAAATAGTATTCGGAATGTCCGTAAAGCGCGGGGAGAAGGTCGATCATGTGAGCCGAAGGCAGTTCCTTCGCCAGCGCGGCGTAGAGCGCGTCATAATCGTACATCGGCGCGCCGAAGGGCATTTCCTCCCGCAGCGCGATTCCCGCCGACGGCACGTACATCACATAGGTCGGAATGCCGGTCTGCTCCGCCATACGGTTGACGCGGGCGGCGTACCTGACGCATTTTCCGCTGTCAACATCGCTGCCGGGCAGCTTCTGGAAAAGCCGCCTGTCCCTTCCGACATACGCCCCGCCTATACTCGCCTGACCGAAGCGCAGCCTGACGCCCGTTTCCGCGCTCTTGAGCCTTTCCCTGAACGGAAACTGGTCGGAGAGATAATTCTCCAGCCCCTCCTGAAACTGTCCGTCCAGAACATCCGTCGGAATGTCCCTGACGGTGGTCAGCATCCGGTTCTCGTTCACCGACACGGCATTGTCCGGCTTGAGAAGAACCGCCGCCAGCAGTATCAACGGAAAGGCAATAAAGACCGCGATACAGAATAATTCCGGGTTGAGTTGTTTCATAAAATGTTTCATAATCAGAACCTGAAATACAAGAATGGATTGTAGCTGCTTCCGATCACCGACAGCAGCGAAAGAAGATACAACGCGCCGCCGATGGCGGTCTTCACGCCGAAGCGCGCCCTCCTGTCCGGAAGCGCGTTCACCCTCCGGGACAGGAATCGCCGTACAAGGCTGACCGACAGCACCGCTCCGGCTGCCAGAAGAAGGAGATTCTCCCTCAGATAATAGACCGAAGCCGCGTCCGCGAAGCCATTCGCGCCGGTCATTGAGAGAAGGAACCTGCCGGCATCTCCCATGTCGTCACAGGCAAAAATCACCCACGAAACCAGCACCGCTAGAAGGGTGTAGATGTGTCCCGCCGCGGCGGGCGCCTTTTGGAGCTTCTCCAGCAGGAAGAGCTTCTCCGCCGCCAGAAGCACAAAGAAATACAGCCCCCAGACAACGAAATTCCACCCCGCGCCATGCCACAGACCCGTCAGCCCCCACACGATGAGAAGATTGAGAAGCTGCCGGGGAAGTCCCTTGCGGTTGCCGCCCAGCGGTATGTAAAGATACTCCCGGAACCACGATCCGAGAGAAATGTGCCACCGCCGCCAGAATTCCGTAACGCTGCGCGATTCGTAAGGATAGTCGAAATTCTCAAGGAAATCGAAGCCCAGCATTTTTCCGATTCCTATCGCCATATCGGAATAGCCGGAAAAGTCAAAATAAATCTGAAGCATATAGGCGATCGCGCCGATCCACGCCGTGACAGCGGTGACGCCCTGCTGCGCCGCAATCTCATCCCAGATCATGCCGCAGTTGTTGGCAAGCAGCACCTTCTTCCCCAGACCAATCGTGAAGCGGAAGACGCCCCTGCAAATGCTGTCGGTATCCAGCTTCCTGTGGTCGATCTGCTTCTGAATATCGCGGTACTTGACAATCGGGCCGGCGATGAGCTGGGGAAACATACAGATATACATACCAAAGCTCAGAATGTTCCGCTGCGCCCTGATTTCACGGCGGTAGACGTCAATCGTGTAGGAAAGCGTCTGGAACGTATAGAATGAAATACCTATCGGCAGGGCTATGCCGGGAAGGTCAAAAGCCTGCCCCGTGAGCGCATTTACGCTGCTGATGAGAAAATCGGTATACTTGAAAAATCCAAGCATACCGAGATTCCCCACGAGCGACAGCACGAGCACCCACCTGCGCGCCTGCGGTCTGCCTTTGCGGTCGAGCCATTCCAGCATCAGTCCGTTGCTGTAGTCAAATACCGTCGAGAAGAGCATGATCAGTATGTAGACCGGTTCGCCCCAGCCGTAGAAAAGCAGGCTCGCCGCAAGCAGCAGCGGGTTACGCACCCATGCGGGCGCCGCGTAATAGAGCAGCAGCACCACAGGCAGGAAAATCAGCAGAAAAACCGCGCTGCTGAATACCATCGAGATGTCCCTCCCGCGTTATTTCTTGAAGAATTCGTAGAACGCCGCTTCCATCTTGTCCGAATTGTCCGAGACCATCAGGATGGCAAGCGTACCACGGGTAAACACCTTTGCCTTGTTCAGCTTGGGCATCTGCGACTTGTCATAGGTGGCATACAGCGTCTTGCGCGTTTCCAGATGCGTTTTCAGCGAAGCCGCCGCCTCGTTGAGATCAGACTTCTTCTTGACCTGAATCGCCACGATCTCGTCGGCATCGCCCTGTCCGTCCGCCGCGTAGCAGATGAAAAACGCCTTGACCTTGCTATATTCGATGTCGGACACATGAACCAGCAGTTCGTCGGCATTGGCGTCGCTGCTGCTCGCGTACTTCATGCTGGCGGGGTCGCCGGTGTACTGCACAAGCGCGTTATGGAGGTCATACATACTGATTTCCTCAGCGTCATCCCCACAGGCAGTAAACAATCCGCACAGCATCACAACCGAAAGAATGGCAGCGGCGGTCTTTTTCAGAATGCTCATCATCGCACATCCTTCCTGCATCAATCATTACTGTTATACATCGTTTCATAGAATTTGTACTTCTGGAGAACATCGGAGATTTTCTTATCGATCTTTTCCCGCTGCTTTTCCGTCAGTTTGGACATCGCGTCGTCATTGTAGGTAATGTAATAGCAAAGCACAAAGTCGCCGCTTTCGCTGGTCGTCCACAGGCTGGTCATATAGACTTTATCCGTTCCGCTGATGCTGTTTTCCAGTTGATCGGTCATGTATTTGGCAAGTGCCTCATTCTCCGATGTGATCTTCTCCTTGAATGAGAAGCTGAAGGTGGTGGCGTACTTCTTGAGTGCTTCCATGAAGCCCTTGGGAATTTCATAGATATCCTTCAGCTCCGTGCAGGACATGAGCGTGTAGTTGAACTTCTTGCCCATCGCGGACGGGAAGAATGTGGTATTCCACTCGTGGCCCTCCTGCCGGCACTTGATGTCGTCCATGTTGAAGTTTCTGTAATTCGCGCTTTCACTGTCCATATAGCAGTCGGTGTGATACCAGCAGCCGTCGTCCAGCTTGACCAGGTCCCACGAATGCCCCAGCGTCGAGCTGTGGACCACCTTGCACTCTATGTCGAGCATCTGCATGAACATCCTGAAGGTCGTGGCATAGCCCACGCAAACCGCGCTGCGGTTCTTCAGAACGTCGTGGGGATTGTCGTTGTCATTGCTTGTGTCGCTGATAACGGTAAGTATGCTGGTTGTCGCCTTCAAGCCCTTGGTCAGGTACAGATAGACAGCCTCTTCCTTCTCAAAAACGGTCATTCCGGGCTTGATAATTTCTTCTATGACCGCTTTCGCCATATCCAGCGTTTCCTTGTCGCGGTCGTCCAGATCCGACGTGTCGCCCGACTTGTAAGCGTCGGATATCTGAAGCGTCGACTTGATGACATAATGCTGGCCGATGGTCACATCGTCCTCCTGCGCGGGATCCTCAATCTGCCCCGTATAGACAGCAATCATTTTGTTGACGTTCTGCTGATTGATCAGCATGATGACCGACATGACGGTCGTTGTGAATGTGAATACCAGCAGGGCGACAGCGGCTGCCACAGCCAGCTTTTTTGCGCGTTTTGACATATGCCTTACCTCTCTAACAACAAAAATAGACTTGACGCGGTGCCCGCCAAACGCCTGCGGGACGCTTCAAGAGAAAGTATAGAACGATTGCAAGAAAATGTCAAGCGGAAATCAGCGATTTATCAATAGTTTAAAAACTTGTAAATTCTATGAAAAAAGAGTGGCAGACGACCTCCCACGCATTTTCCGGTGCGTTCTATGCAAAGTTACAAAAAAGGCATTGATAATGCGGCGCACTTGACGTATAATAAATGGGCGGAGCGAATAAGAAGCGCGGTTCGCATATCATCAGACGGAGGTATTTATCATGAAAGAAATCGTCATCACAAGCGAAAACTTCACGGACGAGGTGCTGCATTCCGATAGGCCCATCCTTGTGGACTTCTGGGCGGAATGGTGCGGTCCCTGCCAGATGCTCGGCCCGATTCTGGAGCAATTTGCCGAACGTCACGACGACGTCAGGGTCGGCAAGGTCAACGTCGACCAGCAGCCCGCTCTCGCGGCGGCATTCGGCATTGTGAGCATTCCCACCCTTATCCTCTTCAAAGACGGGAAGCCCGCCGCCCAGCGCATCGGCTTCCAGAGCGGCGACCAGCTCGAGCAGCTTGTCAGCGAATAGGCGGCCGCCGCGCATGGAAACCGGCGAACAAGTCCCCTATCAGAAAAGCCATACGGCGCGGAACGTCATGCTCCGGTCCGCCGTATGGCTTTTCGTTTCGTGTATTACACCTTGCAAAGCACCTTGCCGCAGCAAAGAATGCTGTCGGACTGACCGTAGGATTTCGGGGGATAAGCCGGATTGAGCGAAAGCAGCGCGTCCACGCCCTGCTTTTTGATGAAGCTCTCGCCGTTAAGCACGAAAATGCCGATATCGCCCTCTTCCACACGCGCGTCCTTCTCCACCAGCACCAGATCTCCGTCCTCGAATGCCGGCGTCATGGAATCGCCGCTGACCCGCACGACATAATTGCCCCGGCGGTGCTCCGGTGTATCGGCAATTTCCATTTCCTCCTCCGGCGGCGAGTCGAGGGGATTTCCGAAGCCCGCCGACACGGAAACCGGGTAAAACGGGCGCGTGATCACCCTGCGGACAGGATGGCATCTCTCATGCTCGATGTCCAGTATCGCGTCAACCGCGTTCCTGCCGAAGCTGTCCAGAGCGCGGTATTTTCTGATATACTCCATTTCGGCATGGGTGTACGTATGCAGCAGGGACGAAAGCCCCATCGCGTCATCCGCCGAACACATCAGCGCGCGGCAGATCGCTTCAATGGTAGAGAGCTTCGGATTGGCGTTAATGCCCGAAGTGATTTTGCTCACGGTGCCTTTGGGAAGTCCCGAACGCTCCACCAGTTCATCCACCGTCATGCCAAGTTCCTTGCGCCTTCTGTTGATGTACTCGTTGAATGTCATCATTATCACCCGTCCGTCATGAATTGTTTGATTCTACAGGCCTTTTCCGTCTCTCCCATTCCATAATAGCATAGCCCGCGACCACTGTCAAGCGCGAATAATTCCCTTAATGGAATCTATTTCGAAAAAAAGACTTGACAAATTCCTTTTGAAGTAATATAATAAATCTAAAGATTCCTTAAAGGGAATTATCAAGATAAAAAAAGGATCCGCCCCTTTAGGAATCTGAAGCTTTTTGGCGGATCCGGAATGTTAATTAAGGGAGGATAAAATCATGGCAAGACCAAGACACTGCCGATACTGCAAATGCAAAATGAAAAGCCGCGGGGAAATGTGCGCTACCTGCAGCCGGAAGCTGGCAGTTCTCAGAAAGCTGCGCGCCATCATATTCGCCATCAAGGAAGAGGCGGAAAGGAATAACGGGAATGACACGAAACGAATTAACGCTGAAGCTCCGGTCATACAAAAGACTGCGTCTTGAATGCGAAAGGCTTCGGGGCAGGATCAGCGAAAAGCGGCAGGAAATGTATTCGCTCCGTTCCGCCGTTTCAGGCTGTGCGGGAATCCGGAGCGGCGCCATTTCGGACAAGGTCGAACGCGCTGTCGAGATGACTGACAGCCTTGTCCACTTCTACACCGAAAGAATCACGCAGTATGAATCGGACGAACGCGAGATCGCCGGTCTGATCTCCATGGTCAGCGACAGCGGCGACCGCTCGATTCTTTTTATGCACTACATCGAGGGCAGAAGTCTGGAGGAAATCGCTCAATTGATGTTCCTCAGCGAGCGCAGCATCTGGAATCACCGCAACGCCGCCCTCGATGAAATCTGCGCCCGCGTCAGCGGTTCGTGAGCGACCGGATCATACGGCGGTACATTTCCGCCAGCCCGACCTGCGGTTCCCAGCCGAGTGAACGCAGCTTGCCCG
>CADCON010000028.1 GCA_902803035.1 uncultured Ruminococcus sp. | reverse complement strand
GTCAAACTCAAGAAAACCGCCGAAGTGATTTTCACCAACAAAAAAGTGACAGGCGGCCTCAAGGATATCGAAGGCGACACCGATGTGGTTGACAATAGCTGTCCTGTTCCTGAGCATCCCGAACTGAAGAACAACAGTGGCGGCGGAAATACAGGCGGCGGGGAGCCTACGCATTGATAAACCGACGTTGTGAAGGTAAGGAGTGATGGCTTGAAAGTACTACGGACAATCATCAATACCATAGCGGCGACGGCGGTTGCGGTGCTTCTGGCAGTATTCCTTCTGCCGAGGTTCTTCGGCTACCAGCCGTATATGGTGGTCAGCGCCTCAATGAAGCAGAGCTTCCCGGTGGGCAGTCTGATTTTCGTCACTGACGCGAAACCGGAGGAAATAAAGGTGGGCGACCCGATTACATTCACATCGGGCACGCTCACCATCACCCACAGGGTGATCGCAATTGACGCCGAAAAGAGGCAGTTCACCACCAAGGGCGACAACAACCGCTCGTCCGAGTGGGTCAGCTTCGACAATCTGCAAGGCAAGGCGCTGAATTTTTCGGTTCCCTACATGGGCTATTTTGCGGCGTGGTTCATCACGACAAGGGGAAGAATCATCACGCTTGTCGTGATACTCTGCACGTTTCTTCTCGGCATGACGCTCGGCAAGCTGGACGAGTTGGAGGACGAGGAGAAAAGCGATGAATCCGCTGCCGCTGACGAAGAGGCGTCCACAGAGATTTCCGGAGAAGAAATCAGTGCGGATGAAGCAGTTTCTATCATTAACAATGAATTGGAGGGGAAAGAAGGTGAAAGCAATGAGCAAAATGCCCAATAGAGTACCCGATAGAGAGAGGAATAATCGGTTGAGGAAAAGATGGAACAGGCATGATGTCACCGTTGCGGTCTGCGCGGTGATGGGAATCATCGTCGTTTCGATAGCGTCAGTGTTGGTTGTCCGAGCGTTGCTCACGGATTTTACACTCGAACGGCAGAATGAATTTGCCACGATGACCTACACCAACATCGAGATTTCGGAGCCGGGCGGCGATTATACGGTGAGCTTTAACGTAACTGATGAAGCATACGTTAACAATGATCATAACGGCTATGTCACCAAAGAAGCGGCAATCAAGAATGAGTCAGGCGCGGACAAAAAGCCGGTTTACGTCCGTATCAAGGTGATTACCACCATTTACGACAAAGACGGTTATAATATCTCCCTTCTTTACCCGGATGTGTATGCGGACTGGAATGATTTCAGGAACATCACTCCCGGTAGTTCTTCTGACGAATGGACAGTCCGGAGCGACGGATACGCTTATCTCAACCGCATTCTGTTGCCGGGCGAATCCAGTGCGTCGCTGTTCAAGAGCGGTGGCGAAGCGAACAAGGTCAAGATTTTCAACGCGGCAAAGCTTCCGAAAAATTCCACCGTTCACATCGATATTCTGGCGGACGCCATACAGGCGGTTTCGACCGATACCGTGAAATGGAAGGCAGCGGATTATTATTCGCCGGAATATCTTGGTGAAGTAACCACCGCGTGGAACGTAACGCCGACGCTGCAAACTATCACCGATGACCAGAAAGAACAGCAGATTTCGGTCAACTGCTCATGGAGCTGAGTTCACATCAGCCGGTTCTTTACAGAAGAAAAAACACTTTCAGCAATTTAAGCGGCAAAGAGAAAAGCCGCTTGAATAGAAAAAAACACTTTTAGGAGGATTTTTCAATGAAATTAAAGAAAATCAGAAACGCACTGCTTGTCGTGCTGAGTCTGGCTCTCGTTTCGGCAGCGACAGTAGCCATCACATGGGCGGCTGCAACGTCGAAGGATCTCGAAGGCTCCAAGGATAACGAATTCACCAACAATCCTGACATCTCGCTCCAATTCCAGGAACTTACGTTCGACGATGTTCCCTGGGGCGAAACCAGAACCGCAACCGATGATACTGTTCCTTCGGGCGAAACGGCCACAGAGCATGATCCCACTCTTCCCGACGGCACAAAGATCGAGAAGGGCAAGGATCTCGGCTACAACCTCGCCAGAAGCTACACCGCCAATCAGGTTATCCCCAAGAACCCGCAGCTCAAGAATAACACCGATACAACCCACTTCCTTTCCAGCATCATCAAGCCGAGCGACGTCACCGCCGACGAATGGGTGGCGTTGGGCGTCAAGTACAAAATGACTATCCCGGACGTCGTTTACGCCAAGAATGACGGCGACTCTCACACAGGCGCGGACGCTGCGAATGCCATTGCCGTGACAGCGGTCGATACGGGCACATCCAATACGGCGTTTGCCGGCGACACCATTACCTTTGACAGCTACGCTGACTTTGCGACAGCCATTGCGAAAGTCGAATACGCGCCCGGCAGTCAGGCGCTGACCGCTCTGTCACAACACCAGAGAACAGGAACAACCGAAGACACGGATACATGGAAGGATATCTCGACCGGAAGCAAAGGCACATTGTTCATGTATAACAAGAAGCTGGCCGTGGACGGAGAGACAAAGACCCTGTTTGACGCGGTCCATATCAACAACGTGGCGCGCAAATATGTCTCCACCGGATCCGGCACGCTTCAGCTCTATGAACTGCAGATTACTGCCAAGACGTCCGCTACTTCCAACAACCAGCTTACCAATAAGTATATCTATGTGACTGCTCTGCCGCAGTTCGACATTCAGTTGACCGGTTACGCGGTACAGGCTGACAATGTTGCCTATGCCGACGCCCCCGAAGCCCTTAGAGGCTTTGCCGCAAGCGTTGCTTAATGACGGAAGAAATCGTTAAGCAGGAATAAACATCTACTGATTTCAAGGAGGATAATTAATATGAAACAAACGACAAGTAAAGGCTTGCGCAAGGCGCTTTACATGGCAATTGCGATGGTGCTTGTGATCGCGGTCAGTGTCAGCGTGACACTTGCGTACCTCACCGACAGCACAGCGGAGAGAGACAACGTCTTCAAGGGACAGTCCAACGAGATTCAGGGTTCCATCCGCGAGCCCAGCTTCAACGCGGAAAGCACGCATTATTACAGCCCCGGCGGCACCACCCCCAAGGATCCGATGGTGCAGAACGACAGTATTGACGACGCCATTTTCACCGGCGTAAAGCTGACCTTCTTCATCAAGGCTGCTGACAGCGGAAGCTACGTACAGGTTCCCTACGATGTGTTCGACGATTACGTGACTGTCAAGTACAATACGACAGCCGGCTTCAACACGACCGACTGGACAGACAAAACCAATGACTGGAAGGTTGACAGCAACGATATGGCGAAGTATTTTGCCTATAATACTGCGCTTGCCAAGACCGACGGCACCAACGCGACGGCTACCTACGCAAGCAACGGCGCGGACACAACCGCTCCGCTTTTCACCAGCGTCACCATGAGCCCCTATATCCACATTCCGGAAACCGTTGACAACAGCAAGAAGGTCGCCAATACTTCCGATGGTATCGCGGCAGCCGGCGCCAATCTGAACGCCAACGATCAGTATACGCAGGACTTTGAAAGCTGCGATTTCAAGATCCGCGTTGTCGGCTGGGGCGTCAAGGCCGCAGCGGCGGGAGATGCGTTCAGCACCGCTTCCACGGACGACGTCAACAACATCAAGACCGGCCTTCAGGGTCTTGCCTGATTGATTTTCCAGCCAACCAAACCAAATCTTTATGACAGTAGTCGGAGGTGATTGCTCTGAAAAACAAAAAATTTTTACTGGGCTTCTGCGCGCTGCTTGTCGCTGTTGCGTTGGTGAGTGCGGGTGTAACGCTGGCACTCACCACGGTTGAGTATCCTTATACGACAAACGTGGTCACCATCGGGGAAGTAAGAATCGAGCTGATCGACAATTACTACGATAGTGATATGACGGCCAACGGTCAGACCTATACCGAGGATAACCCCCCCGTCTTTGCTCCGAATACCGATGTGCAAAAGACCGTCAAGGTCAAGAACGTCGGGAAATACCCCTGCTACGTCAGACTGCAGGTGCGGAAGGACTGGGTGTATCAGGAGGGAATGACGCAGGCGAACCTTGATGCTTATATCACATGGACGACCAGCGCCAAATGGATTGAAGGGGAAGACCTGGACGATGGCTACGTCTACTACTACTATACCGACATCCTTCAGCCGAACGCGGAAACGACCGGACTCTTTGAAAGCAATCAATTCCATATCGGAGATTACAACAAATCCTACGGCAGTAAGTCGGTCGGACACATCTATGTGCAGGCGCAGGCCGTGCAGTCGGATTATACCACCGGTGATTTCGGATCGGGCAAAACCTTTGAAACCGACAGTGACGGCCATGTTGTCAAGTGGAACGGTCTGCTGTTCAACTAAGGAGGTGCGCAGAATATGAAAAGGACTAAAATCAGAACGATTGCCGGTTCCATTGCGATTTGCATTCTGTGCGCCGCCACGGCAGCCTTCAGCGTGCTGGCTGTGACCAAGGCCCCCGCCGCCATCGAGGGACTGCAAACCTACGCGAACGGTTTTGTCACGGTTGATTCAGAGAAGATCGGCGAAGGCTATACGGCCGGCATTACGGAGTTGACGGAGAACTTTTTCAATCCCAACGTAGGTTACTCAGCAACGGGCGGCAAGGAGCTCATTCCAGGCAGCAGCGACAGCGGCACCATTACGTTCAAAAACAACAGCCCGGACTGTCAGATCGGAATTCATTTCTGGGCGGAGAGTACGCCTGAAACCATGGAGAACGGCGACAAGCCCTATGAGATATTTTACAATAATCATCCTGGTCTGGCCTACTCGCCAGAGAAGCTGAAACTAGCGTCGGATAAGCTGGTCAGCGATTATATGGAGCTTGAGATCAAAGACCCGAACGGCACCGTCGTCTACAGCGGCAAGCTCAACGGTCCCTCATCTCCTGTGAATATCGGTAAGCTGAATCCCGGCGCGAGCGCGAAATACACCTTCACGCTCAAGGTTCCCACCAGTCTGGAGAGCGTAGCGCGTCCCGGCTCCTACGAAGAGGAGCAGGGACTGACGCACGGCTATGAGAACACCGTCGCCATGATCGACTGGCATTTCAGCATTGAGATCACGATGGCGCCCACGCAGACCACCACAACCACGCCCACCACGACCACTACGACCACGCCGCCTCCGGTTCCGGGTACAGGCGAAGAGCCGAATGGTTACATTTTCGCGGCGGTTGCCTGCGGACTCAGCGCGCTGGCGGTCTTCTATGTCACGTTCTGCGGCGGCAGGCGCAGGCGTAAGGAAGAGGAATAATCCATTCCGATAAACGGCAAAGCGACGAAGCGTCAATAACAATTCAAGCAAAGAGGATAAGCTGACAATTCGGCTTATCCTCTTTTTTTTGCTTGCAAAATTCCGCATGATTTGGTATGATATAGATAGAATATGACGCGCCGGAATTATGCGGCGTGTGCGGAGGAATGAAATTGGTCAGAAGCGACATTGAAAAATTCCTGCTGAGCGTGGAAAAGCCGGGGCGATACGTGGGCGGCGAGCCGAACAGCGTCGTCAAGAACCGGGACGAGGTGAACATCCGCTTTGCCTTCTGCTTCCCGGACGTGTATGAAATCGGTATGTCCCATCTCGGCATGAAGATACTCTACGGTCTGTACAACGCCATTCCGGACGTGTGGTGCGAAAGGGTATTCGCGCCGTGGCCGGACATGGAGGAAAAAATGCGGGCGCATTCGGTACCGCTCTACGGTCTGGAAAGCGGCGATTCCCTCAAGGAATTCGACTTTGTGGGCTTCACGCTGCAATACGAACTGAGCTATTCGAACATCTTCACCATGCTGCATCTGTCGGGCATTCCCTTTCTGTCGGCGGAACGGGCGAATGACGATCCGATCGTGGTTCTCGGCGGTCCCTGCGTCTGCAATCCCGAACCGCTCGCCGATCTCGCGGACATTGTGTCGCTGGGCGAAGGGGAAGAGGTCAGCATCGAGATGTTCGATCTCTACAGAAGGCACAAGCTGAGCGGGCATTTCGACCGGAGGAAATTCCTGCGGGAGGCGGCGGACATTCCGGGGCTGTACATCCCCTCGCTCTACGACGTGCGCTACCATGAAGACGGCACCATAGCCGCCTTCACCCCGAAGGACGGCGCGCCGGCGACCATTCAGAAGCGGGTCATTCAGGACATGAGCGCGGTCTACTACCCGGAAAAATTCGTGGTGCCGATCATAGAGATAGTCCACGACCGGGCGGTGACGGAAATCTTCCGGGGCTGCATCCGCGGCTGCCGTTTCTGTCAGGCGGGCTACATCTACCGCCCCAACCGGGAGAAGGATTACCGCACAGCCGATTCCCAGAGCCGGAGTCTGTGCGACACGACGGGCTACGAAGAGGTATCGCTTTCCTCCCTCAGCTCCAGCGACTAGACGGAGCTGCCGGAGCTGCTGGACAGTATGCTCAACTGGACGGAGCCATCCAAGGTGAGCATTTCGCTGCCGTCGCTGCGAATCGACGGCTTCAGCGACGAGCTGACCGAGAAGCTCCGCAAGGTGCGGCGCGGCGGTCTGACCTTCGCGCCCGAAGCGGGAACCCAGCGGCTGCGCGACGCGATCAACAAGAACGTCACGGAGGAGGAGGTGCTTGCAACCTGCCGCACGGCATTCAAGGGCGGCTGGACGAATGTGAAGCTGTACTTCATGCTGGGTCTGCCGACCGAAACGATGGAGGACGTGGAAGGCATCGGCGCGCTCTCGCAGAAGGTGGTGGACGAATTTTACCGCAATCCGGACAAGCCCAAGGGCAAGGGGGTGAATGTCACGTCGAGCGCGTCCACCTTTGTGCCAAAGCCCTTCACGCCCTTCCAATGGGAGCC
>CADCON010000027.1 GCA_902803035.1 uncultured Ruminococcus sp. | reverse complement strand
GCTCCCTGTCAAAGGAGCAGCCCAGCGCGCAGGGAGAAGGCATACACACCCCATGCCTTTCGGCATTCTCTCCGTCGCCGACAGGATATATGCACGTCGGCAACCTCCGCACTGCGCTATACGCCTACCTCATCGCCAAAAAAGAAGGGGGCGACTTCATTCTGCGCATCGAGGACACCGACCGTGAACGCCTCAAGGAAGGCGCAATGGACATTATTTACGACACCCTGCGCGAAACGGGTCTGCTCTGGGACGAGGGTCCCGATGTAGGCGGCGAATACGGCCCCTACATTCAGTCGGAGCGCAAGCCGATCTACATGGAATACGCCCGTAAGCTGGTGGAGCTGGGACACGCCTACTACTGCTTCTGCACGAAGGAGCGGCTGGAATCGCTTCACACCGAGGCGGGCGGCATTGCCAAATACGACGGCCACTGCCGCGACATTCCGCTGGAGGAAGCCGACAGGCGCATTGCCGCCGGCGAACCATTCGTCATCCGCCAGAAGATGCCGCGCGAAGGCATTTCCTCCTTTGAGGACGCGGTCTTCGGGCTGGTGGAAATCGACAACGCCGAGCTGGAGGATCAGATTCTCATCAAATCCGACGGCTACCCGACCTATAATTTTGCCAACGTCATCGACGACCACCTCATGAAAATCACCCACGTCGTCCGCGGCAACGAATACCTTTCCTCCACCCCCAAATACAACCTGCTCTACGACGCGTTCGGCTGGGACCGCCCCGTGTATGTCCACTGCGCGCCCGTCATGAAGAACGCGCACGCCAAGCTCTCCAAGCGCAACGGCGACGCGAGCTATCAGGATCTGCTCGCCAAGGGCTATCTCTCCGAAGCGGTGCTGAATTACATCGCCCTTCTCGGCTGGAGTCCCAAGGGCGAGGAGGAGAAATTCACCCTTGCCGAAATGACGCAGGTATTCGACGTCGCCGGCATTTCCAAATCCCCCGCCATCTTCGACCCGGAGAAGCTGCGCTGGCTCAACGCCGAATACATCCGCGCCATGAGCGACGAGGATTTTCATAAGGCGGCGCTGCCCTTCATCCAGCAGACGGTGAAATCCGGAACCGCCGACACCGCGCTGATTGCCCAATGCCTGCACCAGCGCACGGAGGTTCTCGGCGAGATCGGCCCGCAGATTGATTTCATCGACACACTCGACGACTACTCGCCGGAGCTTTTCATCAACAAGAAATCCAAATCCACCGTTGAGAGCAGCAAGACCATGCTCGAAGCGGTCATTCCCGCGCTCGAAGCCCTGCCCGACTGGTCGCAGGAAGCCCTTCACGACTGTCTGATCGGCATGGCGCAGCAATTGGAGGTCAAGAACGGGCTTCTCATGTGGCCTGTCCGCATTGCCGCCTCCGGCAGAACTGTCACGCCCGGCGGCGCGGTGGAGGTGCTCGGCATTCTCGGACGCGAGGAAAGCCTTCGCAGGTTGAAAACCGGTCTGGAGAAGTGCAGCTAAAGCGCCCGCATACGCTCGCTCAGAGAATAGATAATCATGCCGGAAGGCGCATCCGCGCCCTGGAATATAGAACAGTGATGAAGACGGGCGATTCTCTTCAGGCTTGCAACGCTTATGGGAAGAATCGGGTATTCACTGGCTTTTGAATAAAAAACGAGGAGGAGTTATAATGGCTGACAATCATGAAATAAGAGAAAACGCGACGCAACCGAGCAACTTCATTGCCGACTTCATCAGGGAGGACATCGCTCCCGGCGGGCAATTTGAAGGCATGACGGTTCACACCCGTTTCCCGCCGGAGCCGAACGGCTGCCTGCACATCGGGCACGTCAAGGCACTGTGCATCGACTACGGCACAGCCGAGCAATTCGGCGGCATCTACAACCTTCGCATGGACGACACCAATCCCACCAAGGAGCGGGAGGAATTCGTCGAGGCCATCAAGGACGACATTCACTGGATGGGCTACGACTGGGGCGACAGATACCACTTCGCGTCGGAATATTTTGAAGAGACCTACGAATACGCCGTGGAGCTGATCAGGAAGGGGCTTGCCTATGTCTGCGAGCTGACGCCCGAACAGATGAAGGAAATGCGCGGCACTCACGACACGCCCGCGCAGAGTCCCTACCGCGACAGACCCATCGAGGAAAGCCTTGATCTCTTCCGCAGAATGCGGGAGGGCGAATTCGAGGACGGCAGATACACGCTCCGCGCCAAGATCGACCTCGCCTCCGGCAACTGGAATATGCGCGACCCGGTCATCTATCGTATCAACCGCCTGCACCACCACCGCACCGGCGACAAGTGGTGCATCTATCCGATGTATGACTT
>CADCON010000026.1 GCA_902803035.1 uncultured Ruminococcus sp. | reverse complement strand
CTACGACAGGAAGAACGGCAAGGCTGTCCGCAAGCCGTTCAGCATGGAGAAGCTCATGCGCCGGATCAACGAAAAGGGCTGCGCGCTGGAATTCCTCTATGTCTACAAGGGCGGCGACACGCTGGTGTACAAATGCGAGCTGAAGAGAAAGAAGAAGCCCGGCACCCGCGAATGCATTCTGGTCATACGCACCGACGGCGTTTCCTTCCGCTGGAACGAGCTTCGCCCCCAGAAAACGGTCTGATTTCGCATGAAAGGTTTTGATTACCATAAGCAATAAAATATTGATGGCGGCTCCCTGCCAGTTCGGCGTAGAGGGGCTTGCCGCCGGCGAGCTGCGGCGGATGGGCGCGGAGAACGTCGCCGCCGAGAACGGAAGGGTTCTCTTTGAGGGCGACGAGAGTATGCTTGTCCGCGCGAATCTGGGCAGCCGCTATTCCGAACGCATCTGCATCGTCATGGGGCGATTCAAAGCCACCACCTTCGACGAGCTGTTCGAAGGCACCAAGGCTCTTCCGTGGGAACGCTGGATCGGGAAGGCAGACGCCTTTCCGGTCAAGGGAAGCTGTCTGAATTCCAGGCTGCATTCCGTGCCGGATTGCCAGAAGATCATCAAGAAGGCGGTCGTGGATCGGCTTTCCCAGAAGTATTCCCTCGGCTGGTTCGAGGAAACCGGCGCGCTGCACAGGATTCATTTTCTCCTCATGAAGGACGTTGCGCTGCTGATGATCGACACCTCCGGCGCGAGCCTGCACAAAAGGGGCTACCGCCGCAACGGAGCCGCCGCGCCGATACGCGAAACGCTGGCGGCGGCGATGGCGGACGTGGCGTTCGTGCGGAGCCATTCCCATGTGATCGACCCCTGCTGCGGTTCGGGCACCATTCTCATCGAGTCCGCGCTCAAGGCGTTGAACGTCGCGCCGGGACTCCGCAGGTCGTTCGTTTCGGAGGAATGGAACGGCATCCCCGCCGGCGTCTGGCAGAGCGAACGCGCGCGCGCCAGGGATCTCATCAACCGCGACGCGGCGTTTTCCGCCTGCGGATATGACGTCAATCCGGAGGTCATAGAACTGGCACGCGAAAACGCCTATAAAGCGGGAATGTCCAAGCGCATTACTTTTGAGGTGCGCGACATCGCCGACTTTGAGCCGGACGGGGAAAAGGGCGTCGTGGTCTGCAATCCGCCCTACGGCGAGCGTCTGATGGACGTGGAGAGCGCGCAGCAAATCTATCGGACGATGGGCAGCCGATTCGTCCGCCGGGACGGCTGGAGCTACGCCGTCATCACGCCGGACGAGCAGTTCGAGCAATTCTTCGGGCGCAAATGCGACAAGCAGCGCAAGCTCTACAACGGCACGCTGCAATGCCGCCTATATCTGTATTTCAAATAATTCACGAAAAATTCAATGAATTTTTGCCGAAATATGATAAAAATAGTTGTATTTTCGGCGGCTTTTGTGTATAATTATAGATAATTCTACGGGCGAATCAAGAAAAATCATTTAACGGGAGCTTGTGAAAATGAACATCAGAGAATCCGCCGAAAACTACCTTGAAACCATACTGATCATCGGGGAGCGAAAAGGCTCTGTCCGTTCGATTGACATCGCCAACGAGCTGAATTTCTCCAAGCCAAGCGTCAGCGTCGCCATGAAGAACCTTCGTGAGAACGGCTACATCAACGTAGACGACAACGGCTTCATCAGCCTGACGGACAGCGGCTTTGAGATCGCCGACAGAATGTACGAGCGCCACCGCATCATTTCGCAGTACTTCATGCTGCTGGGCGTTGATCCGGAAACCGCCGTGAAGGACGCCTGCCGGATCGAACACATTATCAGCGCCGACAGCTTTGAGGCCATCAAAAGAGAGTATGAGAAACTGAATCATCAGGGCGCACAGCAGTAATACCAAGTATCAATTCATCGGCGGTCTGCCGTTTGTCGGACTGCCGTTTTTCGTATCACAACAGCATGACGGGAGATGATGAGAATGCGCGCGGTCATTCAGCGTGTGAAATATGCCTCGGTGACAATTGACGGAGCCGTAAAGGGCAGCATAGGGCAGGGCTTCCTGATTCTCTTCGGAGCGGGGGAAGGCGACACCCGCGCGGAGGCGGAGCTTCTGGCCAAGAAGACCGCCGGTATGCGGATCTTCTGCGACGGCGAGGGCAAAATGAATCTGTCGCTCGCCGACATCGGCGGTTCGGTGCTGGTGATATCGCAGTTCACGCTTTACGCCGACTGCCGCAGGGGCAACCGCCCCAGCTTCACCGGCGCGGCGGCGCCCGACAGCGCGAACGCGCTGTATGAATACTTTGTCAGGCTGCTGCGGGAGGAATATCACATGGCAGACGTGCAGACGGGGGAATTCGGGGCGCATATGAAGGTGGAGCTGCTCAACGACGGGCCAGTTACGATCCTTCTGGACAGCGAAGAGCTGAAACGCCCGCGAAGGGAATAATTTTTCAGAAAAGGAGCCGGAATAATGAGCGTCAAAAGAATTGCCGTGGGCGAGCTGGGAACCAATTGCTATATCTATTGCGACGAAGCCTCAGGACGCTGCGCGATTGTCGATCCCGGCGATTACGACGAGTATCTCCACAAGGTGATCGAGTCATTCGGCCGCGATCATTTTGATTATATCCTGCTGACCCACTGTCATTTTGACCATGTGGCGGGCGTGAGCCGGGTCAAGGAGCTGACGGGGGCGAAAATCGCCATTTTTGTGAGCGACGCGCCGGGGCTGCGGGATATGTATGTCAATCTCTCCGCGCCGTTCACCGGCAGGGGCGAGGTCTACCCAAAGCCCGACGTGGAGCTGATTGACCGCGAGAAGATCATGGTCGGCGAAACCCGATTCACCGTCATGCACACGCCGGGGCATACCGTGGGAAGCTGCTGCTTTATCACGGACGGCATGATCTTCTCCGGCGACACGCTTTTCTGCCGGTCGGCGGGACGCACCGATTTTCCGGGCGGCAGCGCGGCGCAGCTCCGCCATTCGCTGCAAAGGCTGGCGGAGCTGGAGGGGGATTATCAGGTGTACCCCGGACACGAGGAGCCGACAACGCTTGCGCTGGAACGGAAATTCAATCCGTATATGTGATGCGCCCAATTCCAATTGAATAAAAAGGTTTGAACTGAAAAGATGTACATTCTCATTGACGGCATTCCGTCGAGATATGAATATGAAAAGCTGGCGCGGGTGTTCTTTCCCGACCAGAAGATGAACGAATCCGAGGCGGACGACCCCGGCGCGCTGAGAATCGAGGTGCGCCGGAAGGGTTCGCGTCTTTCTTCAAGGCTCCGGCTGGGAAGCAGCGAATTTTACGATGAAGTGGACGCGCCGGAGGAGCTGGCGCAGGACAGGAATTACTGTGAGCTGACCATCGCGCAGCTTCTTTGCAGGCAGCTCATCCGTCTGACCGGCTTCAATCCTCCATGGGGACTGCTCACCGGCATACGTCCCATGAAGCTGCTGCGTATGCTTACCCGCGAATACGGCAGGGAAGAAGCCGAACGCCGGTTCCGGGAGGATTACCTGGTGTCGGAAAAGAAGCTCGCCATCAGCCGGCGCACGATTGTCGGGGAGGACAAAATCCTCTCGCTGTCGAAGGACAATTCCTTCAGCCTGTATATTTCGGTGCCGTTCTGCCCGTCGCGGTGCAGCTATTGCTCCTTCGTTTCGCAATCGGTGGAGCACGCGGCGAAGCTGATTCCGGAGTACGTGGAGCTGCTTGTGCGGGAGCTGAAAATCACCGCCGGGATCGCCGCGTCGCTGGGACTGCGCCTGGAATCGGTTTACATGGGCGGCGGCACGCCGACAACGCTGTCGGCGGAGCAATTGGAAAGGGTGCTGACCGCGACTGCCGGCTATTTTGACATGAGCGGCGTCCATGAATTCACGGTGGAAGCCGGGCGGCCCGACACCGTCACGCCCGAAAAGCTCGCCGCCATCCGACGCAGCGGCGTGAGCCGGATCAGCATCAATCCCCAGACCCTCAATGACGACATTCTCCGCTCCATCGGGCGAAGGCACACCGTCGCGCAGGTCTACGAGGCAATGGACATGGCCAGGGCCGCCGGCTTCGACAATATCAATATGGATCTGATCGCGGGGCTGCAGGGCGACACACTGGCGTCCTATATGCACACCATCGACGGGGTAATCGCGCTGGAGCCGGCTTCGATCACCGTGCATACCCTCGCCATGAAGCGTTCGGCGCGCATGGTGACGGAGCATATCGCCCGCTACAACGCCGAAGGGCTGCTCGCCTCGCAAATGCTGGATTACGGCGAGAAGCGGCTCACGGAGAGCGGCTACGATCCCTATTATCTCTACCGGCAGTCGGGCATGGTGGGCAATCTGGAAAACGTCGGCTGGTCGAAGCCGGGCTTCGAGGGCGTTTACAATGTCTTTATCATGGACGAAACCCACACCATTCTCGCCGTCGGCGGCGGCGCGGTTACCAAGCTCAAGCAGCCGGGGGTCAACAACATCGAGCGCATTTTCAATTTCAAATACCCCTATGAATACATTTCCCGCTTTGAGGAAATGATGGCAAGGAAGGAGGGAATCAGGAAATTCTATGATCAATTTTGTTGATTACTACATTCATTATACCGAACGTCTGCGGCACATCAACAACGCGGTGCTCAACGAGCCCGCGGAGCTGATCCGACAGATGGAGGAGCAGTACGCCAAACGGATCAACGAAATAGCGGATTTTGTCATGGCCACCGGACAGGGGCGCAAGCTGATCATGCTGTCAGGTCCTTCCAGCTCCGGCAAGACCACCACCGCCAATATGCTGGTCAGCCGCGTCAAATCATCGGGCGCGAATGCCGTCTGCCTGTCGCTCGACGATTTCTTCAAGGGCGAAGGACAGGCGCCGCAGCTTCCCGACGGCACCTATGATTACGAATCGGTCTACGCGCTGGACATCGAGCTGATGCGGCAATGCCTGACCGAGCTGCTGGAAAAGGGCAGCACCATGATGCCGCGCTTTGATTTCAGCGCGAAAAGCCCCGCGCCGGAGCGTTATCCGCTGCGGATCGGAGAGAACGACGTGATCATCGTGGAGGGCATCCACGCGCTCAACCCCATCATTACCGACTGCCTGCCCGACGAGCGGATGGTCAAAATTTACATCAGCGTCAAGCAGGGCATCAAGGAGGGCGACGACGTGGTGATTTCCGCCCATCAGATACGCTTCCTGCGAAGGCTGGTGCGGGATTATCAGTTCCGGAGCAGCCCGCCGGAGCGCACCTTCGAAATGTGGCCGCAGGTGCTTCGGGGCGAAAAGCTCTATATCTCGGCTTACAAGCGGCAGGCAACCGTCACCATCAATTCCATTCACATCTACGAGGTCAACGCCATCGCGGACAAGGCGATTGAGATTCTCGGCGGCATTCAGCCGGACAGTCCGTATTATGCCGAGGCGCAGGAATACATCCGGCGGCTGGCGCTCTTTGAAAATCTCGACGAGGGGCTGATTCCCGAAAATTCGCTGATACGGGAATTCATCGGGCAGGGCAGGCTGTCCGACAGACCCTCCGCCCCCGACAGCCGCGCGCGCGTGATCAGGGATATCCGCTTCGTCAGGGAGATTTCCGCCGCGGGCATCGACCGCCGGCGCGACGCGGAATACTGCTGCCCGCGCATCACGCGCGCTCCCACCGAAAGACTGCTCTGGGCACTCAGGACAAAGAAATTCACGCTGCCGCGCATCGGGCGTTTTGATCACCTCTATATCAATTTCACCACCCGGCTGCCGGTGGGACATTCCCAATTCATCTCCGATCTGCCGATCTGCAGCGGGGAATTCGATTGGTTCCGGTACGTCGATGTGGGCGTCAGCGGCGAAACCTATGATTCCCTCTGGGGAAAAAGCGGCGACTGGTACCTTCAGGAGGCGGTCAATGTGATTACGGCGCATTTCTGCCGCACGGAGGATGAGAGAAACGCCGTCTACAAGCTGCTCGCCGACATCATCGCGCAGGGCAGCGAATTTGAAGTGCTTTACAGGGAAAAGGAAACGTCCCGTCTGACTGCCCGTGTGTTTGTCAGCATCTCCGATGACAACAAGGTGACGCCGACCGTTGCCGTGACGGACAAGGAAGGGCGTCTGCTTCTCAGAAAGCGCATGAAGCCGCAGCTCAACAATGAGGATTTTGTCAATCAATACGGTTCGCTGCTGGTCAATCGTCAACGCGTCCTGATCCGGCCGAGAAAGAACGAGCTTTCTGCCGATTTAAAGGAAATAATTCTGCCGATAGGGGAGGAATGAGCCAATGTCTTTTGCTGTGATCAACAGTCTGGGGTATCTGGGAATTGACGCCTACGGGGTCAAGGTGGAAGCGGACACGGACAGCGGATTTCCCGGATTTGATATTGTGGGGCTTCCCGACGCTTCTGTCAAGGAGTCGCGCGACCGTGTCAGAGCCGCCATGCACAACTGCGGGTTTGAATTTCCCGTTTCGCGGGTCACCATCAATCTGGCGCCCGCTGACATCCGGAAGGAAGGTCCTCTTTATGATCTTCCCATTTTTATGGCGGTGCTTTGTGTGTCGCAGCAGATACCATGCGTTCCGGAGGGAAGCTCTTTCATAGGAGAGCTGTCGCTTTCCGGAGAGGTGCGTCCTGTCAAGGGCGTTCTCGCCATGGCGATTGAAGCGCGCGATCTGGGCTGCAAGACGCT
>CADCON010000025.1 GCA_902803035.1 uncultured Ruminococcus sp. | reverse complement strand
CCTGTCGCCACCGTGCTTGTCCAGAACGGTACGCTTCATACCGGTGATATCATCGTTGCCGGTACCTCCGTGGGACGTGTAAGAGCCATGCTCAACGACAAGGGCGAAAGGGTGGAAGCTGCCGGCCCGTCCATTCCCGTGGAGATCACCGGTCTCGACGAAGCCCCCACTGGCGGCGACATCTTTGACGCGGTCAGCGATGAACGTCTTGCCCGCGAGCTGGTCGAGCAGCGCAAGCAGAAGCAGAAGGACGAAATCTTCAAGCAGCGCACGCAGGTCACGCTCGACAATCTCTTCAGCCAGATGCAGGAAGGCGAGATGAAGGAGCTTAAGATCATTATCAAGGCCGACGTGCAAGGCTCTGTCGAAGCTGTCCGCCAGTCGCTTGTCAAGCTCTCGAATGAAGAAGTGCGTGTCAATGTCATTCATGGCGCGGTCGGCGCTATCAGCGAATCCGACGTTATGCTTGCGGACGCGTCACAGGCGATTATTGTCGGTTTCAATGTCAGACCCGATCCGGTGGCCGAAGAATACGCGAAGCGTCAGGGCGTCGATCTGCGTCTGTACCGGATTATCTACGACTGCATTGAGGAAATTCAGGACGCCATGAAGGGTATGCTCGCGCCCAAGACCAGAATTGTCGAGCTTGGCAAAGCCGAAATCCGCATGGTCTACAAAATTACCGGCGTGGGCGTTGTGGCGGGCTGCTATGTCACTCACGGCAAAATCCAGCGCAACGCGCAGATCAGGGTCGTTCGTGACGGCATTGTGCTGGCGGAGGATAAAATCGCCTCTCTCAAGCGTTTCAAGGACGACCAGAGAGAAGTGGCGGAAGGCTATGAATGCGGAATTTCGCTTGATCGCTACAACGACATCAAGGAAGGCGACATTCTGGAAGCCTATATGGTGGAAGAATACAGAGATTAAGCTGAGCGGGAGGTTATTGCCAGATGTCAGGACACAAAATCGACCGCGTCAGCGAGGATATCAAGCGCGAGCTTTCGGCCATTTTCCGGACGCTTAAAGACCCAAGGATCAGCAGCCTGATTACAGTTATCAGAGTGGACGTGTCGAATGACCTTTCGTATGCCACGATTCACGTCAGCACTGTAGAGGGCGAAGAGAAAACCGCTGAGTCGGTCAAGGGTCTGAAGTCCGCGAGGGGATACATCCGGAGCGAGCTGGCGGCCGCGCTCAAGCTCCGCCACGTTCCGGAGCTTCGCTTTGTGGCGGACAATTCCATCGCCTACAGCGCGGAAATCAACAGAATACTCAAAGGACTCCATATTTCTCACGACGAAGCTCAGGAAGCCCCGGAGTCCGACGAGGACGAATAATTCACGGAATGATTGGACTTTTTGGCTTGTGCTGAAAAGTCCAATATGCTATAATAGAGATATCAATTTCTGAAACAAACACAGGAGAGTGAAAAACGATGGCGACAGTGAAAAAAAGAGCAAAGAAAGCGTTAAAAATCTGCGGCATGGCAGACAACGATTACAGAAATAAAATCGTTACAATCGCAAAAGCACTTCTGAAAATGGACAACGTGGTGATTCTCTCGCACAGAGCACCCGACGGCGACACATTGGGGTGCGCGTTCGCGCTTTGCAGAGGGATGCGTTCTCTCGGGAAAAAGGCAAATGTCATTTGTGCCGACGAGATTCCCGCCAAGTATTCCTTCATGAGCGAAGGAATGGAAAATCAGCCCTTTGAAGCGAAGCATTTTGTGTCAGTCGACATCGCGGCGCCGCATCTGCTTGGAAAGCTGACCGACGAATACAAGGATAAAATTGAAATCTGTGTCGATCATCATCTGAATAACAGCATAGAAGCTCCCTTGAAACTGGTGGACAGCAAGGCGGCTGCCACTGGGGAGGTCATCTGGATGCTGCTCTGCGCTATGGGCGCGGCTATCGACAAAGAAACGGCGTCCTGCCTGTTTGCCGCCATATCGACCGATACGGGCTGCTTCAAGTACAGCAATGTGACGCCACGCACACATCTCATCGCGGTTGAGCTGATGAAATACGATATAGACTGCGCCAATATCAATTTCCATCTGCTGGATGAAGTCAGTCAGGCACAACTGGAGCTTAAAAAGCTGGCGCTGACCACACTTGAATACTACTGCGACAGCCAATGCGCTGTTATCACTATTACAGAAGACATGATCAAAAGCACCAACGCGTCTCCGGAAGACCTGGATGGCATTTCCAACATTCCGAGAAGCGTCAACGGCGTCGAATGCGGAATCACGATGCGCCCCATTCCGGACGGCTGGAAGGTTTCTGTGCGTTCAAGCGAAAAGGTGAACGCCTCCGAGCTTTGCGCGAAATTCGGCGGGGGTGGGCATAAGGCTGCGGCAGGCTGCAAATTCAGCGAAAGCTATGAAGATGCCAAAAAGCGGCTTGTTGACGCAGTAAGCGAGATGCTGAGCCAACAATAGTATTGTAAAGCCAATTAACTTTTCATGTAATTTTATTGAAAAGTAAAATAACTTTACATAGAAATCGGAGTGATAATGATTGATGGGTCGGCCAAACAATGCCGTTAACGGCATACTGCTGCTTGACAAACCCGAAGGTTTTACTTCATTCGACGTATGCGCGGTGGTCCGTGGAATGCTTCGCACTAAGAAGGTAGGTCATTCCGGCACACTGGATCCAATGGCAACCGGCGTTCTGCCGATTCTGATTGGGTCCGCGACACGTGCGCTCGATCTGATTCCGTCGCATGACAAAACATATATGGCCGGCTTTCGTCTGGGATTGACCACTGATACCCTTGACATCACGGGCAGGGTTCTTTCCGAATCGCCCGCTCACGTCAGTCGGGAAACGCTTCAGGAGATTCTGGAGCATTTCAGGGGAGAAATAACGCAGGTTGCGCCCATGTATTCCGCGGTTTCAGTCGGCGGCAAGAAGCTCTATGATCTCGCCCGTCAGGGAGTAGAGGTCGAGCGGCAGGCAAGGCAGGTGACTGTTTACCGGCTCACGCTGGAGGACTACGACGAAACGTCTGCCTGCGGGATAATAACCGTGTCCTGCTCAAAGGGAACCTATATCCGTACCCTGATCGACGACGTTGGTCGGGAATTGGGGTGCGGCGCGGTACTGACCTCTCTCAGGCGCACGGAAGCCTCCGGCATTTCCATTGACCGCTGCATGACGCTTTCGCAAGCGCAGGCATACAAGGACGCGGGTGTTCTCGCGGAAAAGCTGCTGCCTGTGGACGCGTTGTTTGAGGAATATCCCGCGCTGATCATTTCAGAGCCACAGGCGGTCCGATTCTGCAATGGCGCGACGCTCGCGCTGGAACGATTGCAGCCTCCCATGCTCGGCGGCGTGCGTCAGCAGCAGCGTCCCGATTCCGACGATTATCCGCAGGATTCTTTGTTCCGTGTTTATTCCCGCGCGGATCAATCCTTCCTCGGATTGGGAATCAAGAAGACCGATGAACTGAGAGTGATGAAGAGATTCTGACAAGGGTGAGGAAAAATGATAATTTACAATCAAATACCCGTGTTAAAGAATACGGCCATCGCTCTCGGATGTTTTGACGGAATACACATCGGTCATCAGGCGGTAATTGACGCTTTGCATAGCCGACAAGCTGATCGGCTTGACAAAGCTGTTTTCTCATTTTCGGATAATCTGAGCTTCAAGAAGGGCGCGGAGCACATTGCTTCTTTTGAGGACAAATGTGAAATTCTTTCCGAAATGGGGATTGGTGAGCTGATTCTTCCTTCCTTCGCATCCGTCAAGGACGATTCACCCGAATCATTTTTTGAGGAAATCCTGATCGGACGACTGGACGCTAAAATTCTTGCCTGCGGCGAGAACTACCGGTTTGGCAAACGCGCCTCAGGCGACTGTGACCTTCTCAGGAAAATGTGCGAGGACAGAGGCATTCAATGTATTGTCGTGCCGTATGTGATGCATAACGGCGAAATCGTCTCCTCTTCGCGCATCAGAGAAGCCCTGAAGAAAGGAAATGTGGAGGACGCCGCGGCTATGCTCGGACGGCCGTTCAGTTATTGCTTTGAAGTAAGACACGGGCGAAAGCTCGGACGGCAGCTCGGCACCCCCACCATCAATCAGCATTTTCCCGAGGGATTTCTGATTCCCGCATATGGCGTTTACGCTTCCGTCACCGGGATTGACGGGCAAAACTACCCCTCGGTCACCAATATCGGCGTCAAACCGACGGTCGGATCCGCTGCTCCGCTGAGTGAAACATGGATTATAGGCTACAACGGCGATCTTTACGGCAGGAATATCAGAGTCAGTCTGATCAGCTTTATGCGGGGGGAACGCAGGTTTGATTCAATAGACGCGTTAAAGGAAGCCATACACAGCGACAGCGTGAAGTCGGTCAGCTTGACAAGAAAATTTCTTTCACAGAGGTGACATTTTGGAAACAGAGCTTGAAACCCATTCCGTTTCCTGCGTTGTGACGCGGGAAATGCTCGCAAGCAGTATGGGCTGCGGAGATACAGAAACCTATGCCATCGGCATGATGGTTTCCCTTATGGAACGCGCCGGTAAGGAGCTGGCGGATAACCACATTCCCAAGGGATACACGACGGTAGGCGTCATGCTGAATACCACTCATGTCGCCCCCACTGTCTGCGGCAAGGAAGTGACTGCCACAGCGGTTCTTCTGGAGCATTCTGACGGTCAGTTCTATTTTGAAATTACCGCCTCAGACGACAGGGGCGTTATCGGTGAAGCCACGCATCAGCGGGTGGCCGTTCCGCTTGAGAAATTTATGACCAGAGCCAGAAGGCGCGGAGGAGATAATTCATGAAGATGCTTCAATGTGCGATGTTTGACCTTGACGGAACGCTGTTTGATACGTCCGAAGGCATTAAGATGTGCTACCGGAAGGGATTGGAGCATTTCGGCATTTGCGTGGAAGATGACAGGGAATTGGACAAGGTCATCGGGCCTTCATTGTATCACAGTTACAGCCGGTTCTTCGGGCTGGAAGGCGAGCAGGTGACGCAAGCGGTCGGAATCTACCGCGACCTTTACGGAAGCGAGGGAATCTATATGATCCGGATGTTCGACGGTGTGGAGGAATTGCTGAATACATTAAAGCAAAATGGCTTTACAATATGTCTGACCACTACCAAGCCGTATGTCATGGCGCGGAAAATCCTCGGATTTACCGGTCTTGACAGATATTTTGACGCTGTATGCGGCGCCAATCTCGACGGAAGCATGAGCGACAAGCTTGATCTTATCAACGAATCTTTAAAGCAATCCGGCTTTACAGATAGAAACCGCGCCTGCATGATAGGCGACAGACTGTATGATATAGAGGGCGCGAAAAAAGCCGGCGTCTGGTCGATTGGCGTGACCTATGGCTTCGGAACACGTGAGGAATTGGAGGAAGCGGGAGCCGATTTCCTTGCCGATTCTCCCGCAGAAATCGGGCGGCTCCTTTTGGAAGGAATAACTGATCAATCACGATAAAAGTTCTTGTGATTGAACGCTGTTATTTTTCTTATTTTCGTATTGACAACATATAATGGAATGTGTAAAATAGAATTGTTCACAGGAATTCATATGTAAGCGTATCCGGTGATAATGGGGGAGAGAAACGTATGCTTCTGGCTGTCGATATCGGCAATACCAATATAACGCTCGGTGTTTATGACGG
>CADCON010000024.1 GCA_902803035.1 uncultured Ruminococcus sp. | reverse complement strand
CAGCGGAGCGACAATAAAGACCCAGAGTCCCTTGAGCTGGTCGCCGCCCACCAGAACCGCGGGGCCGAAGCTGCGGGCGGGGTTGACCGATGTGCCGGTAAACTGGATACCAAGAAGGTGTACCAGCGTGAGCGAAAGACCGATGACAATACCGGCCACGCTGCCGAGATTTTCTTTGGACGTCACGCCCACAATTACCAGAACAAACACAAAGGTAAGAATAACTTCAATAATAAACGACTTGAGCCAGCCGACCTTGGCGATTGTGTTGATGCCCAATTTGGAATCCACGCCGACGAAATAGGCCAGAACGCCGGCTCCGGCTGTCGCGCCGAGGAACTGAGCGATTACATAGCCGATGAAGTCCTCCAGCGACAGCTTCTTGTTGATAAACATCGCAAGAGAAACCGCCGGGTTGATATGGCACCCCGAAATATTGCCGATGGAATAAGCCATCGCCACAATCGACAGGCCGAACGCCAGCGCAACGGCGAGATATCCCGCGCGTGTGTCGCAGCCAAGTACGCAGGCGGTGCCGCAGGCAAACAGCACCAGCACAAATGTCCCGATAAACTCGGCCACATACTTCTTAACGGAATCGTATTCTTTCATGTCAGATAACCTCCCTGAAAAAAATAATCTATTGTCTATGAAGCGCGGGATAACCACCCCCGCAATTCATATCATTAACAATTGTAGCCGTTGCCCGCCAATAAACAGGCATTTACAGCATATCCGCCAGATCGAGGACAAGACGCTCGCTCTTTTCCCATCCAAGACAGGGGTCTGTAATGGATTTGCCATAGACGCCGCCGTCAACCTTCTGGCAACCGTCCTCAATGTAGCTTTCGATCATCAGTCCCTTGACCATGCGTCCTATATCGGCATTATGCCTGCGCGAATGCATGACCTCCTTGCAGATGCGTATCTGCTCAAGGCACTGTTTATTGGAATTGCTGTGATTGACGTCCACAATGACAGCCGGATTCTCCAGATGACGCTGGCTGTACATCTCATGAAGAAGGATCAGATCCTCGTAGTGGTAATTCTGCATATTCCTGCCGTGCTTGTTGACCGATCCGCGCAGAATCGCGTGGGCAAGGGGATTGCCTTCCGTTTCCACTTCCCAGCCGCGGTAGAGGAATGTGTGGCTGAGCTGCGCCGCCCTGATGGAATTCAGCATGACGCTCAGGTCGCCGCTGGTGGGATTCTTCATGCCCACAGGCACACGGATGCCGCTGGAGGTCAGCCGGTGCTGCTGGTTCTCCACCGAACGCGCGCCGACGGCGATGTAGGAAAGCAGATCGCTGAGATAGCGGTAATTCTCCGGGTAGAGCATTTCATCGGCACAGACGAAGCCTGTTTCCTCGATGGCGCGCAGATGAAGCCGGCGAATGGCTATCAGTCCTTCCAGAAGGTCGGGATTCTTGGTTGGATCGGGCTGGGTCGCCATGCCCTTGTAGCCCTCGCCGGTGGTGCGCGGTTTGTTGGTGTAAATGCGGGGAATGATGATAATCTTGTCCTTCACCTGCTCCTGAAGGCCGACAAGACGTCCGATATAATCCATGACCGAAATCTCGTTGTCGGCAGAGCAGGGACCGATAATCAGCAGGAACTTGTCGCTCCTGCCGGTGAATACATCCGCAATCATCTCGTCGCGCACGGCCTTGATTCCGGCGCATTTTTCCGAAATGGGGAATTGTTCCTTGATTTCCTGGGGGATGGGCAGCTTTCTGATAAATTTCATCGGTGTTGCGTTCCTTTCAATGCGTCAGCAAATAGTAATTTAGCGATTTAAAGCGCAATGATTATTATACCGCAAACACCGCTGAATTGCAAGTGTTTTTTTATTCAATTATTCCGTTTCTCTCGCAGAAGCCGGAAATAACCGCCTCAATGGATTCCGCTTTGACGAGCATGGCCGTCCACCTGACCGGAATGCCGGCCAGTCCGTAAAGCAAGCCCGCAAGCGCGCCAGCGACACAGGCAGCCGTATCCGTATCCCCGCCGAAATTGACGGCCTTCAGTACACAGTCGTGGTAATTGTCGGTATGCAGCAGACACCATACCGCGCATTCAAGCGTGGTGACAACATATCCCGAACTGGAAATTTTCGCTTCAGGCAGCTTCGCAAAGTCATCGGAAAACAAACGGGAATAGACACTGCTTCCTTCCCCGTATCCGACCCCGGAATAAAAGGCGGCGGCCTTCTTCAGCCCCTCGGAGACAGAGGACTTGTCCGCCTTCCTGATGAGCGACATCGCAATAAAGGTGAAAATGCCGCAGCCAGTCTGAGAAATGATATGCGCGTGCGTCAGGGTAGAAAGCCGGTGGCTCAGTCTGACGGCGTCTTCATCGGACAGTCCGTGCGCCGAAGCGTACAGCGCGGCGGGAATGATCCGCATCAGAGAGCCATTGCCGTTGTTATAGCTGCTGTCAATGCCGCAACTGTTCACGTCTCCGTGACGCGCGTAATTCATCAGTGCTGTCCGGGTTGTGTTTCCGATGTCAAAGCAGTCGCCGAAGGGCGTGTATTCGCCTTCATAGACCCATGACAGAAACGCCTTCATTATGGCGTCAAAATCCATGCCTTCGTCGAGCTTGTCGAGCGTGCAAAGGATCATTGTCGTGTCATCTGACCATGTGCCGGCGGGCATAGAATAGGTGCCGCCGCCCGTCATGTCCGTTGCGGGATTTTTCCTCATTCTTTCCGCGGAACTGAATTCATAAGGCACGCCTACCGCGTCGCCGGCCGCCGCTCCGAAAACCGCCGCTCTGACCTTGCTTTTTGATATACTCACAGCCTTGACCTCCCTTTTCCTGGCAGATATTCTTTTAAATTATTTTACCTCTTTACACACAAAAAGTCAAGGCTGGCGAGAATTATTTTAACAGAAATATACAAAATTCTGCTTTTCTCCGAAATTCCTTTCTCTGAAATCATCAGCCGTTCAGGTGCGTCAGTTCTT
Organism: uncultured Ruminococcus sp.; assembly: GCA_902803035.1. Classification (GTDB taxonomy): domain Bacteria; phylum Bacillota; class Clostridia; order Oscillospirales; family Acutalibacteraceae; genus RUG762. The sequence goes on along the minus strand of CADCON010000024.1, from coordinate 2,000 downwards.
CCTTCAGCTTGCCGAGAATGCGTTTTTCCAGTCTGGAAATATACGACTGACTGATGCCGAGCATATCGGCGACTTCCTTCTGGGTGTGCTCTTCCTGCCCGAAAAGGCCGAAGCGCAGCGACATGATCAGCTTTTCACGCTTTTCAAGGCGATTGACCGCCGCCAGAAGAATGTCGCGCTCGTTTTCCTCCTCTATGCCGACGCATACGCAGTCCGGTTCGCTTCCCAATACGTCGGAAAGCAGCAGCTCATTGCCGTCCCAATCCACATTCAGCGGCTCGTCGATGGAAACCTCCTGCTTTGCGTTGCCGGTCTTGCGGAGATACATCAGAATCTCATTCTCAATGCAGCGTGACGCATAGGTGGCAAGCTTGATGCTCCGTTCGGGCGAGAATGTGTTGACTGCCTTGACCAGTCCGATGGTCCCTATGGAAATCAGATCCTCAATGCCCACGCCGGTCGCTTCAAATTTCCGCGCAATATACACAACCAACCGGAGATTGTGGACAATCAGCGGTTCTCTGGCGGTCTGGTCGCCGTTGATGATGCGGGTGAATATCTCCTTCTCCTGTTCTTCGTCGAGCGGAGGGGGCAGCGTTTCGGGACCGTTTATGTAATGCAGCTCCTGTCCCGGCCGGAAATGCGCCGCCACCCTCGCGGCGGCTTTTTCAAACAGACTCCTGATTGATTCCAGTACTTTCATTTTCGTCACTCTCATTAATCTTCAAAAATCGCGGGGTTGATAATTCCGTCATAATCGCGGTCGTTAAAGTCGTCCGAAACGGCTATGTAGCAATCGACCCTTCTTAGCTGCTTTCCAAGGCGAAGCTCCGTGCATTCCGGGCGGAAGGCGCAGAGAAGCCCGTCCCCGCCGACCGCCGAATAGGGAATTACCCTGAAATTGCAGCCCTGACAACGCGAAGGAAATCCTTCCGGCATGACGCCCGACAGCGAATTCCTTCCGGCGACGATGACGGGAAGGCCTGAAAACGGCTCGGTCAGCAGATTGCCGGTGTCGAAGATCAGCCTGAGCTTCCGTTCTCTGCCTTCGCCGCGGATAACCGCGCCGCATTCTCCGCCCCGAAGCTCCATTTTCCGCAGGATCCTTCCGGCAATGGTAACCAGCGAGTAGCAAGCCACCGTCACCGCAATCACAAACACCGGCGACAGGCTGAAATACACCGTGCCGTTGCGGTAATACATCCCGCGCGGCGCAAGCGTGAGCCATAATGCCAGCATGGCTCCTCCGAATCCGAAGGTCACCGCGCAGGTCACGAGCAGGTATCTGATGAATCCCCTCGCGCCGCCGACCCGGAATGACACAAGAACCATTCCGGAACAGATCGCGGTTTTCACCATTGTCGCCGGCGCCATTCCCATCGGCGGAAGAAACAGCGTGAACGAGCAGGCCGCCCCCAGTACGGCTCCCAGACAGATTCTGGTGCGGCTGACCCTTGCGCGCATGATTCTGGCGACGGACAGAAGCAGAAAATAATTGATGAAAAAATTCAACGCGAGAAGCACGTCCACATAGATTGTCTGTTTCAAATGGCTTCCTCCCCCATCCGATGATTCCGCTCCGGTTATTATATCTCTATATCTATTATAAAACCTGTCGGAATATGTCATTCCAATGCAAAACAATCAGGTTTTTCATTTTCAGATTCATGAGCGGATTCATACAAGCCGCTTCGTGATCATATATATGCAAGGACAAAATAGCGACAGCCTTGCGGTATGCTGTCATCAGGAAGGCAGAGAAAAATGACAAGATTTCAACCTGAAGGAAAGCTGATCTATACACCAAAAAACACCGAGGCAACGGCGTCTTCCGCCGCGCTCATCTCCGCCATGGAAAATGGCACGGTTCTGGAGGCCAGGGCAACGGTCTGCGACAGCAGTCACAATCTCATCGTGGATCTGGGGTGCATGAACGGCGTTATTCCCCGCGAGGAATGCGCCCTTGGCATAGCGCAGGGTACTACCCGTGACATCGCCAT
>CADCON010000023.1 GCA_902803035.1 uncultured Ruminococcus sp. | reverse complement strand
GAGGAAAATATCGTGGCCGTATTCCTTTTGCTTCCTCTGAAGCAGTTCGGAGAGCCGGAGGATGGTCTGCGTGGTATAGACAATGCCGGAGGGATTATTCGGCGTGTTGATAAGTACGGCGGCGACGTTTTCGGTGAGCATTTCCTCGAATGCGTCAAAATTGATCTGGAATGTCTCCGTATTGGCGGGGACGACCTTCAGCACTGCGCCGGTCTGATTGACATACTGGGTGTATTCGGGAAAAAAAGGCGCGAATGTCAGCACTTCATCGCCGGGAACGGTGACGCACCTGACAGCGTGAGCGACCGCGCCCGCCGCGCCGCAGGTCATAAAAATGTGTTTTGCGTCATAGCCTGTACCAAAGCGGCGGTTAAGGCTTTCCGCCACCGACTGTCTGACAGACTGAATGCCGAGGGAAGGACTGTAGCCGTGAATGGCGACAGGATCGCTGTTCTGGAGCAGGTCGATCATCGCGTCGGTGAAGGATTGGGTGCAGGGGACGCTGGGATTGCCAAGGCTGTAATCAAAGACATTTTCGTAGCCGATTTCCCTGCCGCGCTCTGTGGCGTATTCGCTCAGCTCGCGGATAATGGATTTGCCGCTCAGCAATGCCTTGAATGTCGGGTTTATCATGGGAAGTTCCTCCTGTTATCTGGGTAGAAATGAGATTACATCAAGATTATAGCATAATGCTTCGGCCTGTACAATCAATTTAATAAAAAATTCACGTAGAGTTTCGCTTTTTTCGCCTGAATGGAAGGAGTCATGTGTTATGGAATGGCCGCTTACGCTCGCATCCGGACTTATGTCATGCTCCCTGCTCATGCTTTTGATGGCGCCGGCGCGCCGATTACGGAATCACAATGGCATATCCTCGGCCTGTCTGGGAATAATTCTATACAGAATCGTGCGATGTGTATTCGCGGAATGCGGATGGGATTTCGCCGCAATCGCGGGAACCGGGACGGGGCTTCTGCTGGAAGCGTGTATTCTGTGCGGAGGGACGCTTCTGTTCGGAAGCATTCAATCCTCAGGGAAGGAAACAAGGAATACCATGATACCGGTGGCCGGAGCGGTCATGATGTGCGTGGGGAGAAATCTTTCCATCGACTTTCCGCTGGCGTCTGACACGGCGGCGTGCGTGGCGGGCAATGCCATGATGACCGCGCTGTTGATCGGCGCGGTGTTCCGTTGCGCGGATGACAGCGGATCGGAGAGGGAAGGCGTCGCGGCGTTCCTGCCGGTCTTCTGCGCCGCAGTCGGCTCCGGAATGCCGCTGCCGCTGCGCTGCTCCGGTTGGGAAGGGGCGCAGTCTGCCGCTCCGCTTCTCTCGGCTTTAGGCGTATCCGCGGTAATAGCCGCCCTACCTGACCATCCGGCAGCCGTAAAGGAAGTTTCAGCGGGTGGATTGTCAGCGGGCATGATGATTTCTTATGCGCTCGACTGTATGAGTGTGTGAATAGTGATGGGCGTTTTTGGAAAATTTTAAAATAAATTAAGAATTGCGGAGTTGACAAAATGGCATTATCATTGTAATATAGTATAATAACGTGTTCGGAATAAAATACCATGCAGACGTGTTGACCGGCTTGTTTCCGTCACTTTGGGAAACAGGCTGTTTTTGGTGTATAGTAAATAATGATGTCGGACATCTTACAATATTAATTCTTATGGAGGTTTATTTGTGCAACAGAATAACAAGAAAAACAGAAAAATCCCGAATCGTGACAACGGGCATAGTCCCGCCAAGCACAGCGTGAATCCGGGAGGGAAGCATCAGGAATTCACCGAGTCGACCAGAACAGGCAAAGGCGCGGGGACGTCCCCGAAAATCGGCGGCAAGTCATTTCAGAGGAGAACGGGGGGAGAGAACGTTCCGGCGGACGTGACCGTCAGACGCAACCCGTCCCACGGCGGCTTCAAAAAGAAGGGATTCGGCAGATTTCAGGTTCAGGCGGCGGCACCGGCTGCGCTGCCTGGGAGAATTTCATTCATCGGCGGACTCAATGAAATCGGCAAGAACATCACGATGTTTGAATACGGTGATGAAGCCATAGTCGTCGATTGCGGAATGGCTTTTCCGGATGATACGATGCTCGGCGTGGATCTGGTCATACCGGATTTCACCTATCTGGAGGAAAATGTGGACAAGATCAGGGGCATTTTCCTGACGCACGGTCATGAGGATCACATCGGCTCGCTTCCGTATCTTCTCCGCAAGATCAATCTGCCGATCTACGGCACCCGGCTTACGCTCGGTCTGGTGGAGGGCAAGCTGAAGGAGCACCGCCTTCTGGGAGAAGCGAGACTGATAGAGGTTTCGGCGGGTCAGACGATTAAAGCCGGCTGCTTCAATGTGGAATTCATCAATGTCAACCATTCCATTCCCGACGCGGTGGGCTTTGCGATTCATACCCCTGGCGGAACGATAGTCCATACGGGCGACTTCAAGATCGATTCAACGCCCATTCACGGCGATATGATCGACCTTGGGCGATTCGCGCAGCTCGGCAAGGAGGGCGTGCTGTGCATGATGTCGGATTCCACCAACGCGGAGCGTCCGGGTTTTACCATGAGCGAGCGGACGGTGGGAGAGTCCTTCAACACCCTTTTCCAGAGCGAATCGGCGAAGAATAAAAGAATCATTATCGCCACCTTCGCGTCCAATATTTACAGAATACAGCAGATCATCGACTATGCCTATAAATTCGGCAGGAAGGTGGCGGTCAGCGGCCGCAGCATGATCAATGCCGTCAATATCTCGCAGGAGCTGGGCTATCTCAATGTGCCGGAAGGCGTGATGATTGACATCTCCATGCTGGGACGTTATCCGAATAATAAGATTGTGCTGATCACGACCGGCAGCCAGGGCGAACCGATGAGCGCGCTGTCAAGAATGGCGTTTTCCGATCATCGTCAGGTGGAGGTCGGCCCGGATGACTTCATTATCATTTCGGCCAATCCCATTCCGGGCAACGAAAAGAACGTTGGCAATGTCGTCAATGAGCTGCTGAAGCACAAGTGCGAGGTCGTCTATGAAAAGATGTACGATGTGCACGTTTCCGGGCACGCCTGTCAGGAGGAGCTGAAGCTGATGCTCGGACTCATCCGCCCGAAGTATTTCATTCCGGTACACGGCGAGCAGAAGCATCTTCTCAAACACGCGGGTCTGGCCAGAGCGGTCGGAATGCCGTCGGATCACGTCTGCATTGCCGATCTGGGCGACTGTGTGGAAGTCTGTGACGATCACATCAAGAAAATATGCACCGTTCCTAGCGGCAAGCTGCTGGTTGACGGTCTGGGTGTGGGCGATGTGGGCAGCGTGGTGCTGCGCGACCGCAAGCATCTGGGGCAGGACGGTCTGATCATAGTGGTAATGGCCATATCCTCCGACGCGGGGCTGACGGT
>CADCON010000022.1 GCA_902803035.1 uncultured Ruminococcus sp. | reverse complement strand
GAGCGGTTTATCGGTATTCTGATAGAGCATTTTGCCGGCGCGTTTCCGGTGTGGCTGGCTCCCGTACAGGTCAAGCTCCTTCCGATTGCCGACAGACACCTCGACTATATCTATGAGGTCAAGAAGGCACTCGAAGCCAAGGGCATTCGTTGCGAGGTGGACGACCGCAACGAAAAGATCGGCTACAAGATCAGGGAAGCGCAGGTCAAGAAGGTTCCCTATATGGTCATTGCGGGCGATAAGGATATCGAGGGCGGCACAGTGGCCATCCGCTCCCGCAAGGACGGCGATCTCGGAGCCATGACGCCCGCCGAATTCGTCGATCTGATTGTGGAAAAGGTCAAATCCAAGGTCATCGACTGATGACGTCGAGTTCGTTTTTTCCTGCTTGTCGATTGAAAGCAGACGATTGATTGGCGCGAAATAAGCCCAAAGCATCTCTACTTTACTTGACAATCAGTATAAATCCCGCACCGACCGAGAATCTGCGGTTCGCTGCGGGATTTATTTTAGTGAAAATACTTGACATACAAAGAAACCCGAGGTATAATAAAAGTGAAAAATGCTCACTTTTATCTTTCGGGAGTGGTTGTCAATGTTCAGAACAGTCAAAAGCGTTTATCTGACCGCCAAAGCCGTGTATGGGAATGACGTTGAGCTTACGGCAGGAATGGATTCACTGGACAGGCCTGTGCTCGATATCAGCTCAGCCGGAGACCGTCAAAGCTCGCAGAGTGTCAGCAAGTATGACGTTGTGTTCTATCACCCGTATTTGTCTGTCCGGTGCCACGTACTCGACGCGGCGGAAATCATCATTGCCAACGGTGCGAGTATGCTGGTTGTATGCAGGACTGATTATTTAGCCTATGACATCCGGCAGCTTCGTCTTCTGTGCGGCGAACGGTCGTTTCCACTGATGGAGGTCAGTTCCGCCGACCTGCTTCCCCGGGTGATGCACTGCTTTTACTCGGATTTTTACCGGATGGAAGGCATTGTCTGTAATGCTGATTTTCTGCTCAGGAATGTCCTTCATCTGCCGTGGCTCACTTCAAGGTATAGCGACAGCTTAAGAATGGTGGGCCATTCTGAAAAGACCGGATACTGTGTTGCGGTGGTCTGGGCGGTCAGTGCGGACAGCGAGGAGCTTCAGGCGGACGAACTGCTGATGATAAAGAATACGATGGAAATCGGCATTGCAAGTGTGGCTCCTGAAACCGTGGTGGTCTTTATGGGCAATCAGACGGCGCTGATCTTTATGAATCGTCAGGAGAATGAGGTCAACGCGGCGTTGCAAAGCGGTCTTCGTTCGGTTTCGGTTGAACCGGAGAAGAAGGTCCGGTTTTTTGTCGGCATCAGTGAAAGAGGCGTCGGACTGTCAGAATTACCCGCGCTGTACGACTGCGCGGTGAAACTGGCCGCCCTTCATATGCGGTTCGGCAACGACAGCATCGTTGTCAGACCGCCGGAGCGTCTGCTGTGCGGGTTTCTGGGCGGATTAAAGGATCGTGCCGCCTGCGAGGGGTTTGTAAAGGCGGTGCTTGGCCCCATTGTGGAGCATGACCGCCGTTTCAGCTCTTCCTATATGCAATACCTTTGGGTGTTCTACGGCAATAACTGTTATCAGAAAAAGACGGCGAAGGATTTGTATATACACAAGAATTCCGCCGGCTATACCATGCGCAAGATCGAAGGCATTGTGGGCGGAAAGTTCTCGGATGCCGATACAACGGCATTAATCCTGATGGCCCTGATGCTGAGCGCGACAATGAATATTGATGTTGAGCAGATAGTTCTGGGAGGCAAAAATGAAAATAACAGTACTGGATATGGACACGGCGGCCATTGACGGGGATATTTCGCTGTCGGAGCTGGCACGGCTGGGCGAGCTCAGGGTGATCGGAAAAACCGGAGGAGAGGATACCGCCCTTCTGATCGGCGATTCTGACGCGGTGATCTGCAACAAGACGCGAATGACCCGCGAAGTGATGGAGAACTGTCCGGATCTGCGGTATATCGGACTTATGGGGACAGGCTTCGACCAGGTGGATCTCGCGGCGGCCGGAGATCACGGCGTCACCGTCTGCAATGTGCCCGCCTATTCATCTGACGCCGTCGCCCAGCACACCTTCGGCCTGATTCTGAATTACTTCTGCCGGATAGCCGATTACACGGCGGAATGCGCGGCGGGGGGCTGGACGGAGAAGCAGTACTTCAGCGCGTTCGGCCTGAGGACGCATGAGCTTGCCGGAAAGACCATAGGGCTGATAGGCTGCGGCGGCATTGGCAGAAGGACCGCCCGCATTGCCGACGCTTTCGGCATGAGGGTGCTGGCATTCGTGAGAAATCCCGGAACGGTGAGGGATATTCCCTATGTCGAAGCCGTACCGCTGGAACGTCTTCTGCGCGAGTCGGATGTGGTATCCATCCACTGCCCGCTGAACGCGGATTCGCGGGAGCTGATCAACCTCCGCACGCTTGCCATGATGAAGCCGGAGGTGCTCCTTGTCAATACTTCACGCGGCGGCATTGTCAACGAAGCGGATCTCGCGCACGCGCTTGACAGCGGCATGATCGCCGCGGCCGCGGTAGATGTGCTTTCGGACGAGCCGATGAAGCCTGATTCCCCGCTGGTCAACGCCCGGAATATCGTATTCACGCCGCACATAGCGTGGGCACCTGTTGAAACCCGCCAAAGGCTGTTTCAGACCGTCGCGGACAACCTCCGCGCCTTTTTGGAAGGCAGGCCGCAGAATACGGTAACCCATGCTTAAATGAAAATTCACGCGTCCCGCGATCGGCAATGGTTGATGACGATGGCGGGGCTTTTTCCTATTGAAATTAAAACCGAAAAATGCCGATAAAAAACAAAAAAGTTATCAAAAAATACTTCATTTTTATGCAATTGTATGATATAATTACAATAACTACAGTTCTGTGAATGACAATTCTACGAGTTTAATAAAAATATATCTGAAAGGTTGGATAAAATGGCAACGACTTATACCGTATCCCTGGCGAAGCTGATCAAGGAATTCTCTCTTGAAACGATTTATCTGAACAAAAATCCGGAAGAAGTACTCATTTCGTCCAATGAAGTCAACCGTCCGGGCGTTGAACTGACAGGCTTTTTCAATTTCTATGACAACAGGCGCATTCTGGTCTGCGGCAATACGGAGATGGCTTACCTCGGCGGATTTACGCCCGAACAGAGAGCCAAGTGCCTTGACGACCTGATGTCAAGGGGCGCGCCCGCGTTGATTCTCTGCCGCAGCTTTGAGCCGTTTGAGGAAATGCTGACAGCGGCCAAGAAATACAATATGCCGCTGTTTGTCACTCCGGAGCCGACCTCCCACTTTATGTCCGATCTCATCGCGCTGCTGAATGT
>CADCON010000021.1 GCA_902803035.1 uncultured Ruminococcus sp. | reverse complement strand
CGGCGTGGTGATAGCCGTTGTTCCAGCTTTCCTCCACCTTGCCGTTGAAGCGGATGTCCACGGCGTCCTCGCGGTGGGGAATCATCCATACCTCGCCGCCGGGCAGCCAGAATTCCGGCAGCTCGGTCTGCCAGCCGTCGATGATCTTCTGATTGAAAATTCCGAATTCATAGCGGAGGGAGTAGCCCATGCCGCAGTAGCCGTCGTTGGCCAGACCGTCGAGGAAGCAGGCGGCGAGTCGGCCGAGACCGCCGTTGCCGAGACCCGCGTCAGGCTCCTGGTCGTAGATTTTTTCAAGCGTTGTATCATATTCGGAAAGGCACTGGGAAACGACCTTTTCGAGATTGAGGTTGTAGAGATTGTTGCGGAGGGAACGTCCCATAAGGAATTCCATACAGAGGTAATAGACTCGCTTGCCGTTGTTCTTGTCGTACTTGTCGGCAAAATCCTTGCGTGCCTCAAAGAGAATGTCACGCACCACCAGCACAATCGCCTTGTAGATATGCTCGTTGTCGGCGTCCTCCGGCTTCAGGCCGTAGTGATGGGACAGCTTGGCGTCAATGAGAGTCTTCATTTGCTTCGCGTTCAGGTTATTCATAAACTAAACCTCCGGGGTTAAATCAGATATGCGGCAGTTTTTCATCATGCAAAACTCCTGAAATGCCGCAATTCAGGGGTTGACCAGTATATTTTAACACATTTTCACTCTAATTTCAAGAATAAATATTACAAGAAGCCGGCGATTATTTGTGCGATTCTTACATCTCATTGCGATTTGTTACGACGAATGTATGTGCAAATTGTATATATTTACAAAATTGTTATTAAATTGATATAAAGGTAATGTATTCATCGGCGATATGAGGACATATTTTGGCCAATCTGAATAACAGGCACACGCTGCCGCGCATGAATATTCTGCATATCATGCATACGGAATGCTTTTTGAATATATTGTAAATTTTTTGGAAAAACAACAAAAACGCCCCGCGGATCTGAAAGCAGACGCGCGGGGCATGGCGGAGTATTTACGTGTTGTCGGAGGCAAAGCCCTCCTTGGCATGGGTGACGAGCTGCTGTGTTCTGGTGGGAAGTTCCTTGAATTCGGCGCGGTTCATTCCCTCGGTTTCAATGGGTGGGAGAATGGCCAGATGCACCCTGCCGGGCTTGATCCAGTAGTGGTTGCGCTCAAAGAGGGCGCCTGTCCCGTCGAGAGCGACAGGAATCACCGGCGCGCCGGTCTTCTGGGCGACCTTGAATGCGCCGCCCTTGAATTCGCCCACCTCGCCGGTCTTGCTGCGGGTGCCTTCGGGGAAGATGATGGCGGAGTAGCCGTCTGAGATGACTTCGATCATCCGGTTGATCGCCTCGATTCCCGCCTTCATGTCGGAGCGGTCCACATAGACGCAGTGAATTTCCTTCATCCAGAGCCGGATGAGCGGCACCTTGCCTATGCTCGCCTTGGAGAGTATGGCGTGGGGTCTGTCGAGATGGGCGAGAAGCACGAGAATATCAAAGAAGCTCTGGTGATTGCTGGCGAAAACGCAGGCGCGCCCCTCCGGAATGTTTTCCCTGCCGGTCACGGTGACCTTCGCGCCGGCCATAAAGAGAAGCCTTCTGGCCCAGTTGCGGACGATTCTGTCCACCAGCGCGTCGCGCTTTTCCCTCGGCCAGAAGCGGTTGGCCCACTGCACTCTCAGCCATACGAACATCAGCAGAAGAAGCTCTGTCCACATATATGCCTGAAATAGAATGGTTCTGAGTATTGTCATGGTGTTTCCTCCGTCAAAAAACCGCCGGCCATCCAAGGCATTCAGCCCCGTCAGGCGGCGGTGATTCTCTCTGCGTTCAATAGCGTTTATCTGGAAGTCAGAATTTCAAGAATCTGATAGGTCATCGTTCCGCCGGGTGCTTCAACATCCACCATTTCGCCCGCCCTTTTGCCGATAATGGCTCTGCCTACGGGACATTCATCGGAGATGCTGCCCATCAGGGGATTGGCTTCGGTGGAGCCGACGATCTGGAATTCGTTCTCCTCGTTGGTTTCCACGTCGAGGAGCTTGACCGTGCCGCCGATTCTGACGATGTCGGTGGAAAGCTCGGATTCGTCAATGATAACGGCGTTTTTGAGCATGGTTTCCAGCTCAAGGATTCTGGCTTCGACCTGCGCCTGTTCATTCTTGGCTTCATCGTATTCGCTGTTTTCACTCAAGTCGCCGAAGGAAAGGGCGACCTTGATTTTGTCGGCGATGTCTTTTCTTTTGATGGATCTGAGATATTCCAGTTCTTCCTCGCGCTGCTTCAGACCTTCCGCAGTCAGCTTGTATTGTCTTTCTGTAGACATAATGTGCAATCTCCCTTTACTGATTTTTTGTCATGCGCAAAAACGCAAATTACATTATAATACTAATCCGGCGATATGTCAATATCAAAATGACAGGAAAATCGGGGATCCGGTCAGTATTTCATCGCCCTGACCACGGAAACCAGCGACATGAGCACAAACAGCAGCTGCATGATGAGAAGCTGGAAGGCGTCGATGGCGGACGGCCCGATGCAGCTCAGCACCGCCACAAAGATGAATCCCAGAAAGAAGCAGATGCTCTGGATCATCAGGCTCATGCCTTCGCCGTCCTTGAGCATCGCCGCGGCGCGTATGGCCGCCGAGAGCGCGTGGAGGCTGCCGTCTGTGGCAATCAGCGTTTCCTGTGCCTCTGTCACTTTGAAGGTCACCGAATCATATACCTTGCTGCCCTCATTGCTCATGATGGATATGAAGCGCGGCGGAATGTCAAAGACGGATCGGATCAACTGGATATTGATATTGGAATCGCAGGTGTAGACCACCATACCCATGCCGTTTTCAATGATCTGAAGGAGCGCGGACCGGGCGGACATCGCCGCCATGTATTCCAGCATATAGACGCCCATCAGCCGGTTGTTGACCGCGACATAGAGCATCTGGAAGCATTCGTTCTTTCGCATGGCGTCGAATTCGTCCAGACGGGCGAGACCGCCGCCGGGAATGAGCACGCGGTGAAGCTCCATCATATTCCGGTTGCCGATGAGGATTTTTCTGTTTCTGATCCAGGCGGTAATGCCCAGCTCGTTTTCGTAGGTCAGGCTGTCCACCGGCAGACGGAGCCTTGCGTCATCGCGGATGAGTTCGCCGAAAACCTCGGCGAGCGCGCCGCCGGAAGCCATCAGTACGGAAGCCGCGATGGAAGTGACTTCCTCGATTTCCATATCGTTGACGGCGAAGCTTTTGCGGACGCGTATGCTTCCTCTGGGGAAAAGCTCGGTGGTATTGACGGCGAGAGCGTCGATGTGTCCGAATTTATCGACCGCGTTCCAGCCGTTGAGCAGCGCGCCGCTTTTTCGGAGACTGCGGGTGACGCGGCTGAGGGGAATCTCCATACCCAGCAGTCCGGTGATGGGTATGCCTGTGACCAGCGCGGAGCAGAGGGCGGTGAATACCGCGTCCGCGACGTTGCAGCCTGTGTAGGCGCCCCTGACGCCGGCGATGACCGCCGTGATGACCGACAGTATGAGAATCAGCGGATAGACGCGGGACATCATGATATTGCACCTGTCCTCACGGCAGGCGTTGGTGAAATAATGGGAAAGATGGCGCGTGCGGACCATATAGGCGATCCGCGCGCTGCTGCTGCCCGAAGCCAGCCGCAGATCCGCGGCAATGGGGCTGTCGTCGGCCGCCACAAGCTCATTGTGGATTCCGCCGCGGGAGGCGAAGGTGAATCCTCTCGCCACACGGGAGGTATGCATCATTCTGTTGATGGTGTAGATCAGAACGGCAACGCAGACCGGCGCGGCAAAGGAACGGGAAGAGGGAAGGTGAAAAATCAGCATTGCGGCGATGATGTAGATCAGATGGACCAGCTCCGCGAAAATGGCGGCCGAGATCGCCGTCAGAGAGCTGAATCTGCGTTCGAGAAGGCTTTTCAGCCCTTCGCCGATATCCTTCAGATTGATGAGTGTGACAAAGCCCAGAACTATGAGATAGACGACGGGGTATATCAGCGACTGGCTGCCGGGGGTGAGAGCTTCCGGCAGCGCGACCCCGAAGGCGGGCAGCAGGTCTGTCAGCGAGAGAAGCAGGGCGGCGGCTCCCGCCTCGTAAATCCTGAATCTGAGTTTGCGGGTGAGCGCATTCAATTCGGTGCGGATTTTTTCCGCTTCCTTCTTGCTGCGGTACCTGGCGGCGGCAAGCCTTCGGTCCTGGCGCAGTTCATAGCCCTTGGCGTATCTGCCGCTGTCGATGGAACGGTCGGATTTGATGCGCCTTTCAAGGTCAAAAAGATCAATATTGCTTTCATGGCTGCGTACTTTGCGCTTCTGATTTTTCCTGAGAAGACGGTCGGCGGGATCCATATCGACGGGGGAAACCGTTTCCTGCCCGGTCTTTTCCTCGCGGGGGAGAAGACGCTCGGTGACGGTCACATTGAGCCGGACAAACCGGATGATTCCGTCGGTCAGCCTGAGATTTCCCTTTCCCTTCGCCGTCGGCCGAGAGATGTTCCACGCCTTCGGAATGGGCATTGCCTCCATTATGTGAGAAACGTCGCGGTCGCGCACTACGCGCTTGCCGGACCCGATACGAGTGCTTTCATCGTTATTGGTCAACTCGGTAAACCTCCCGCCGGGCGCCGCACCCGGACATTTTATGTTCTGCGGCGTAAAAGAAATGACTGCCGGATTACGGGACGCGGTCATTCGGCACGGCGTATGAATCTTACAGCTCGCAATAATACGGGCAGATGGCTTCGTAATGCCCGTCTTTTCTTCGGAATCCGCCGGGAATGGTTCCCAGTGGGACAAATCCGAGCCGTTCATAAAGATGCCGCGCGTGGATGTTGCTTTCCACGACCGCATTGAACTGCAGTATTCTGAAGCCCAGACGCCTGCCGGTTTCCATGCAATGCTTCACCAGCTGTTCGCCGATATGCTGACCGCGTGAATCAGAGGCGACGGCGTAGCTTGCGTTGGCAATATGGCCGCATCTGCCGACATTGTTGGGATGGAGGATATACAGTCCCCTGATCCTGCCGTCCGTCTCTGCCACTCCGGTGTAACTCTGGGCGGAAAAGAAGGCGGAACCGCTCTCCGGATCAAGACAATCCTCCTGCGGAAAAGCAATGCCTTCCTCTACTACTTCATTCCAGATGCGGATCATATCCTGCAGGTCGTGCTGCGAATACTGCCTGATCATTCTTTTCGCTCCTCTTTCATTTTCCGTTTATTATCAAAGGAACAGAAGCGTTACTTTCTCTTGAATCTCCCGCCGGAGGATTTGGCGTCGGAATCGGCAAATTGAGGCGGCCGGTCGGAAGAAATGGATCTGCCGCCGAAGCCGAGACCGAAGTCATCTTCCTCTTCGGGAGCGTTACCGGCGGAATTATCCCCGCCGAGATCGCTGTCGAATCCGTCGCCGCCGAGATCGCTGTCGAATCCGTCGCCGCCGAGATCGCTGTCAAATCCGTCGCCGCCGAGATCGCTGTCAAATCCGTCATCTGCCGGGGCGGCTGTCTGAGAAGCAGGGTCGTCAATCCGGTTATTCTCGGGCTTGCGGAAGCTGAAATCCATTCCTGCAAAAGGACTGGGGTTGAATTTCGGCTTTTCCGGTTCTGCGGGAGGAGTGAATATCGGATCGGGAGCGGGCTGCGGCTCCGGCTGGCGGATGGGCTGCGGCTCCGGCTGGCGAATGGGCTGCGGCTCCGGCTGGCGGATGGGCTGCGGCTCCGGCTGGCGGATGGGCTGCGGCTCCGGCTGGCGGACAGGCTGCGGCTCCGGCTGGCGGATGGGCTGCGGATCAAGACTGCTGCGATAGAGCGGTTCATAGGGCGGTTCATAGGGTGGGCGCGGATAGGATCTGCGTTCCGGCTCCTGTCTGTAATGCGGATCGGCGCGGCGTTCGTCATATCGCCTGTCACGGTGGTCATTGTATCTTCTTTCCGCCCGGTCGTCGTAACGGTCATCATGCCGGTCGTCGTAACGGTCGTCATAACGGTCGTCGTAGTGGTCATCATAGCGTTCTTCACGCCGGTGTTCCTTGAATCTGCGCGCTCTGCGGTCGTCCGATTTGCGGTCGTCCGCTCTGCTGTCATCGGATCGACGGTCATCATAGCCGGGATATCTCCCGTCGGGATACCTCCCGTAAGGCTCCGGAGGATAAGGCGGATACTGCGGGTACTGCGGGTACTGGGGCGGATAGGGCGGGTACTGCTGCCCGTACATCGGCATCGGCATGGGCATCGGCATGGGATAGGGAATGGGAATGGTCTGGATCGGAACCCCGCTCTGCTGCGGCTGCGCGCTGGGAATGACCATCGGATAGCTCATCATCTGGTTCATCGGTGCCATGGGCGTCACCGGCGTCATCGTCGTCATCGGTGTGACAGGCGCAAGGGGATAAGAGGGATACATTCCACCGTAGGGGATGTACTCCTGGTTCTGTTTATCCTGATCGTGGCTCATATAGTCATCATCCTCGTCATAATCATCGTATTCAACATAATCGTCAAAGTCATCGTCCAGCGCGCTTTCGCTTCTGTCGGGGACAGGAGGAAGCGGCGGGTCGTTTCTGCCTGAGGGGGCGGGTGCGGGCTGCGGCGAAAAAACCGAATCGGGACGCAGTTCGGGGAGGAACGCGTCATCGGAAGAAAGCTGGGGAGATGGCGCCGCCGGCGCCTTGCGCGGAGGATTATTGATGAATTGCGGCTGCAGCGGCGGGTCTGTTTTTTTGGGCGTCACCCTGACTGGCGCGAAGGGCGCGGGAGATGCGGGCGGAGGAGTGCTTTTGTCCCCGACGCTCCGGGGCGGTTCGGCGGGCGGTGCGCTCTTCCGGAAGGTGAAGTCGGATTCCACGGGCTTGGAATGTTCCTCAAAATACCTGTCGAAATCCTCTGAGCTGCCGTCTTTTGATTCGTCGTAGGATAGCCCCGCGAGGAGATCCTTGGCCGCGCTGTCGTCGGAATAGACCGATTTGTCGGGATAAACGTCATCCTCGCCTTCGTCATCGCCCACCGGATCAAAGAGGTAGGAGAACTCCGAATCGGCGTTTCTGACAGGGCCGGGGGCAAGCTGACGACGATCGCGCGGTCCGGATACCATTGCGGTGCGCGTGGGATCAAAAATATGCTCGTCCGTGAGGGAATCGTCGTTGTCGTCCATCCGCTGTCGGCGGCCGAATAATCCTTTTCTGGATTTGGGGAGGTCGGCGGTTTTTTCCGCGTTGCGCTTTTTTGCTTCACGCATTTCCCGGCGGCTGAGTTTCCTGCCTTTTTGGACGGAACCCATGCTGTCGGGGTCTGCGGTTTCTGTTTCAAAATCGTCGTTATAGTCAAAATCGTCTTCAAATCCCATATGTATCCTCCGTTTGTGGTTTTGGTGATCCTGTCCGGCGGATTGGCTTTTCCGCCCGGATCAGGTCACGGGATTTTCTGTTTACCGACGCCTGCGCGGTCTTTCTCCGCTGCGGGATGAGTCCTGCGGCCCGGCTTTCGGGGTGTAGAATCCCATGGGGCCGTACTGCGGCTTGCGTACCTGCATCTGCTGCGGGCCGGACGGACGCGGAAGCGCGGGCTTCCGTGCCCCCGCGGGCGGCTGTCCCCGGCGGGAGGCCGGTTCAGGGCGTCGGTCTTGGCGTGTCATCTGCTCCTGCTGGCGGCGGTATGCCTGCATCTGCTGCTCATAGGCCTGACGCTGCCGGTCATAGGCGCGGCGGCGTTCTTCCTCCAATCTGCGCGCGCACTCGCGTTCGGCGTCGCGCCTGGCTTTCTGCTGATGACGGAGAATTTCCCGTCCGTCGGCAATTCCCTGCTCGGTGGCGCGCTGAAGCTGTTCCCGCAGATCCGTGCGCCTGCGCTCATGCTCGGTGTAATTGCCGCGCGGATACTTGCGTTCGCTGCCATAGGGCGTTTCACGCTGCAAATACGCTCCCGGGCGGCCGGTTCGGTGCGGGCTGCGGTAACGCGACTGCTGTGCCATTTCGGCAAGTCCGTTCTGCTCTTCCATCCACGCCGAATAGTTATTATCCCGTGAATTGACGCGGCTGTAGCCCATATTCCATTCATACATGAGGGCGGGGTCAGTGAGACCTTCCGGTTCCGCCACCTGACCGGGGCCGCGCATATCGTGATTGATAAGATACTTCAGGCGGTCGCTGCTGATGTCAATGTAAGGATTGCTGAAGCTGCCGGACATGATGCTCTGGGTGAGTACGTCATCTTCCGCGGAGATTTTGCGCCGCTGCTGGTACATCTGATGATATCTGTCATCGGGATTGAATTTGTCGTCCGGAACGTAGAAATCCCTGCTGTCTGAATGTGATCTGAAGCGGTTCAGGGGGGTGACCTGGACATCGTCTTCATAGATGGTGTTGACCGTGTGGCGGAGCATATCGGAGCGGTCGGGGTCGATCGGGTCAATCTCGGACCAATTGCGGCTGAAACGCCCGAAATAGGGAAGCTCCCTGGAATCGGGAACAAGCCCGTCCTGCTGCGGGAGCTCCGCGCGCCAGCTTCCGCGTTCGGTCATGCCCTCGATGTCGTAGTGTTCTTCGGCCGTGTAGAAATCCTCATCCGAACCGTCCGGGCTGTGATACTCGTAAATGCCGCGGGGCGGGGCTTTTTTCCGCGCGCTGCTGTCAATGCCCGATTTGGCGTCCTCAATGTCCCGGCGTCTGCGGATATCCGCCATGATCGCTTCGGGCGATTCCTTCGCTTCTTCGGGAAGCATCCTTTCCACTTCGGCGCGCCGCTGATCCACCGGCGTTTCAAGGCGGCGGTGTGTGCGGAGCCTGACTTCGCGCCGCCGGGGGCGTGAGGTCTCGCTGGTGCCGTAAAGGTAGGAAAGATCCTCGGGCAGCTCTTCCTGAATGCCGGCGAGGGCATTGTATCTCAGCCGGTCGATCGTGAGGTTGGAAAGGGTGCTGCCTATGCTGCCCTGCGGGCGGTAATTGCTGGTGTACGCGCTGTCGTCCAGATGGGAGGACTGCTGGTCGGCGTTGATGATGTCGCGCTGAAGGTCAAAGGCGAAGCGGTTTTCCCTCGGCGGTTCCGTGCTTCTGCCGCTTTCGTCGAGCTTCAGCCCCCTGCCGTCGGCAAACATGGCGGGGTCCAGCTCAAAATTGGTCTTGTCGGCGTGCCATGAGCCGTTGTTCCAACGCTCATGTGCTTCGTCCATGGTGACGAAGGTGGAAAACCGCGCTTCATCGGACGCTTCGTCCACATAGGGATTGAAAAATGGCTGTCTGAAATCTTCCGGCATTTTCCCGTTCTCCCTTCTCAAAAAATGCGAAAAACTGCCTCTGAAAATACGCTGATTCATGCTGATTGTCTGCTTTTGACTGGCAATCAGCATCAGGCGCGGCCGTGCGGAACGGCTTATTCAGCGTATTGCTGATATACTTTTCTGAATGATCTTTTCCGAAAGAACCGCCCAGAAGGAAACCTCTACTCGGCGGATGGATTGAACGCCCTGATGCCGCACCGCTGGCGGGCTATCTCGTAAATGACCACCGCGCAGGCGACCGACGCGTTGAGCGAATTGATGCTGCCGCGCATGGGGAGCGAAAGCACCCCGTCGCATTTCTCGCGCACCAGACGGCTGACGCCGCTGTCCTCGCCGCCGATCACAAGACCCGTTGCGCCGCTGAGATCCCCGCCGCACCATGTGCTGCCGTCCATATCGGCGCAGTAAATCCACAGACCGCGCTTCTTGAGGTCGTCGATGCAGGAGGGAAGGTTGGCCACTCTGGCGACCGGCATATATTCCAGCGCGCCGGCGGAAGCCTTGCCGACTGCCCATGTCAGTCCCACGGCCCGCCGCTTGGGAATGATGACCCCGTGCGCGCCGGCGGCTTCGGCTGTGCGGATGATCGCGCCGAGGTTGTGGGGATCCTCGATGCCGTCGCAGAGAATGATGAAAGGCGGCTCGCCCCGGCTTCCGGCAAGGGCGAAGATGTCGTCTATGCCGGCGTATTCATGCACCGCGGTGAGGGCGGCGATTCCCTGATGATTACCGCCGCACATGGCGTCGAGCTTCGCGGGGGAAACCTCCTTGACGGTGACGTTAAGCTCGCGGGCGAGGGCGATGATCTGCCCGAAGGAACGCCCGCTGCTGTCGGTAGAACGCGCTACCAGCAGCGATTCGATGGGTCTGCCGCTTTTCAGGGCTTCGGTGACGGCATTGCGTCCCGTGATGAGATCGCTGTGCTTTTCCCGTCTTTCTTCCGGCTCTTCCTGTGCCGTGTCCTCCGGCGCGGAGAATTTCCCGCGGCGCGCTGCCGTCGTGCCGCCGTGGTCTGATGGATGCTCCTTCTGATACCTGCGGCCGCTGCCGCCGCGTCCCTTGTAATCGCTCAAATTGCTGACACTCCTGTCATTTTACTTTTGTACCTTATATCATACCATAGAAATCGCTTCAGAAAATATATATTTTATGAATTGTTGGAGATTTGGGAGGAAAATTTTGGAATTGTTCATTTTTGCCGATGCAAAATGCCGGAAATGCCAAAAGGAACCGCCGCAAAGCTGCGCCGGTTCCCGATGATGCGAATAATAAGCCGATAATATGTCCGCCGCGGCTCTGGCCGCGTTGGATTACTTGTGGACGTAGTTGCGCCAGTCGAGGTCTCCGCGTTCAAGGCCGTGAATGAGCACCTCGGCGGTCGCCATATTGGTGGCGACGGGGATCACGTGCATATCGCACATACGCAGAATGTCGATATCCCTCGGTTCGTTCGGCTTGGGGGTGAGAGGATCGCGGAAGAAAATCAGCAGATCGATCTCATTGTAGCCGATGCGCGCCGCGATCTGCTCGCCGCCGCCTGCCGCTCCGGGCATGAAGCAGTTGACCTTCAGGCCGGTTGCCTCCCTGACGATCTTGCCGGTGGTGCCGGTCGCAAAAAGGCTGTGACGGCTGAGAATGCCGCAGTATGCTATGCAGAACTGAATCATAAGTTCCTTCTTGTCATCGTGTGCTATCAAAGCAATATTCATCAATGTCCATCTCCCAATCTTTGTAGTTTTTGATAGTATCTATATTATTAACGGCCATCACCGGTTTTATAGATTACAGGCTCACGGCTTATAATCCCAACCGGAACGGTTTCCGGGAATCAAGAGGTACGCGCTCGCCGTAAATGCGCCGTGCGGCGTCGCGGGCGAACCGCGTAAGCTCCCATTTTTCATCGGGCGGCTGGCCCGAAAGCGCGCCGGCAAGCGCGGAATCGTCATGCGGAAGCACGCCGATCAGCCTTGCGCCGACAGTGTCGATGCAGGCATCTATGTCGGAAACCCCGCTGAGCTTCATGCGCTCGGGGGTGAAATCGGTAAGAAGAAGCCGTATGGCAGGGGCGCAGGCGGTCTGCGCGGACGCCTTCCTGATAAGGCGGCAGAGCGCGGCGGCGTATTTCAGGCTCATGGCGTCGGGGCGCGCGCATATGACGAAAAGGTCAAAGCACCCGGCCATGCCGCAGTCGGGAAGCGTTCCGGCGGGAATGTCGGCGAAAACGTCGTATTCCCTCGAAAGCCCCTCGATGATGCGCCTTGTTTCAACCGCCAGCGGGGAAGGATTTTTTTCGGAGAACTGCCCGGACGGGAGAAGGAGAAGATGCTCCCCGACGCTGACAAGCGCGTCCTCCACGGGGCATTCGCCGGCCGCGACGTCCCCGGTATTCATCACCGAGCCGTCGGCGGCGAGATAGTAAGCCAGCGTACCGCCGAAGCCGCAGAGATCCGCCAGAACGGACGGATGCGCCAGTGACGCGGCCGCGCCGGCGATACAGACGGCGGAAAGCGAAGTACCCTGTCCGCCGAGTGCGGAAATGAATGCGATTTTCTTAGCCAAGGTTCCTTCACCGCCTGT
>CADCON010000020.1 GCA_902803035.1 uncultured Ruminococcus sp. | reverse complement strand
GCTCCTTCCAGATATAGGGCACCGCGTCCAGGCGGATGATGTCCACGCCCTGATTGCAGAGATAGAGCATGTTCTCCGTCATGTCATTGAAGACGATGGGATTGGCGTAGTTCAGGTCCCACTGATAGGGATAGAAGGTGGTCATCACGATGTCGCCGTTGTCGAGCTGGGTGAAATTCCCGGGGGCGGTGGTGGGGAATACCTGCGGCACCGTGCGCTCGAATTCGCTGGGAATATCCCAGTTTTCGTAGAAGAAATAGCGGCTCTTGGCCGATTCATCGCCCGCGCGGGCGGCCTTGGCCCATTCATGCTCGTCGCTGGTGTGATTCATCACGAAATCCAGACAGCAGCTGATGCCGCGCTCATGGCACAGACCGGTCAGCCTTCTGAGGTCGTCCATCGTGCCCAGCTCAGGCTGCACCCTGCGGAAATCAGCGACCGCGTAGCCTCCGTCGCTGTGTTCCTTCGGGCTGGCCAGCAGCGGCATGAAGTGGATGTAATTGACGCCGCTCTCGGTGAAATAGTCGATTTTGTCAATGACGCCGCTGAGATTGCCCGCGAAATTGTCGACATACAGCATCATGCCCACAATGTCGTTGCCGCGGTACCAATCGGGATCCTTTTCGCGTCTGCGGTCGATAGTCCGGAGGGATTCGGCGCGTCCGGCGTAGAATTCCTTCAGCAGTCCGCAAAGGTAATCCAGCGCCTGCCGGTCGTTGTTGTAAAGCTCACAGTAGAGCCATTTCAGCTCATCAAAGCGCGCGTTGAAGCGCATATCGAATTCATTGGATTTAACCGCCATATCATTCAGCCTCCTGTCTGATTTTTTCCTCCAGTTCCTTCAGGTCGGGCATTGCGGGGATCGCGCCGTGGCGGGACGTGGTGAGCGAAGCCGCCAGATTCGCCGTGCGGACGCTGTCGTAGAGCTGCTCCGAAGTCAGCTCGTCGGGCCTGTAGACGCCGAGAGCGGCCATACGGCTGAGAAACGCGCCGAAGAAGGTATCGCCCGCGCCGTTGGTGTCGGCGACCTTGACCCTGAAGCCGTCCGCCTTGCCGGTTTCCTCGCCGCGGCGGTAGAAGGCGCCGTCCGCGCCGAGCGTCAGCAGGATCAGCGGAATGCCGTAATGCTCAGCCAGCTGTCGGGTGCCTTCTTCCCAGTTATCCGTGCCGGTGAGAAGCGGCAGCTCCTCATCGGAAATCTTGAGGATATCCACCCTGTCGAGAACCGACTTGATGCGTTCGACCGCCTGCGCTTCGCTCTTCCAGAGATTGGCGCGGTAATTGGGGTCGTAAGTGACGGTCACGCCCATTTCTTTCGCTTTGGTGGCGGCGAATATGGTTGCCGTGCGGGAAGGCTCATCGGTCAGGCTGACCGAGCCGAAATGCAGCATATGCGTCCCGGAAAGTAGGGCGGGGTCGATATCGCCGCTTCTGAGCAGAATGTCGGCGCAGTTCCTTCGATAGAAGGAGAAGCTGCGTTCTCCCGTTTCGGAGAGCGAAACGACGGCCAGCGTCGTGCGGGCGTATTCGTCGATGAGCAGCCCCGAAACGTCAACGCCGTTCTTTTCCAGCGTTTCCCGCAGGAAATCGCCGTAGTAATCCCTGCCGACCTTGCCGATGAAGGCGGTTCTGGTGCCCAGCCGTGAAGCGGCCACCGCGACATTGGCGGGCGCGCCGCCGGGATTGGCGGTGTAAACGGGAATACCGTTGTCCCGCCCGCTGTAAGTCAGGTCAATGAGAATTTCTCCTATGGTTACAATGTCTTTCATACCAGCACCTCTCAGCCTTGAATTTTTTTCGGAAAGTGAAAATGATTGTAATCGATTTCATCATCTTTGATATACCATAATGCCCCGCTTTTTCAATTGATTTTGCAAAATCAGGCATAGAATTTTTACAGGCGAATTTGGCAATTATCCACGAAGCGGCACCAGACGGCGCGACGCTCCGGAAGCTGTCTGTGAGCGGGATTCCGGAGGGCATTTCCCGTTCGCCGACGACGGAAGGCCTTCTCTCTTTTTGATGAAAAAAATCGGTGGCGAGGATTATTTTTCTAAGGTATTCACTTGAATTACCGGTAATTTGTGGTATAATAATCGTAGTGCGGGTCTGACCATACGGACGCGCGGGAAGGGGAAAGCGGAATGATCGTTTATTTTTCCGGGACAGGCAACAGCAGACACGTTGCGGAGCGCATTGCCGCTGCGCTGGGCGACAGGGCGGTTTCCACGGAAAAGCAGGAGCCGCGCCTTGTTCTGGCGCGGGGGGAGCTTTTTGGAATCGTCTGTCCGACCTACTGGTGGGAGCTTCCGCCGTTCATGCGGGACTGGCTGAAGCGGCTGACGCTGGACGGCGCGGGCTATACCTTTCTGGTTGCCACCTGCGGCACGACGCCCGGCTGCTGCGGCGAGGACGCGCGAAGGCTGCTGAAAAAGAAGGGCGTGAAGCTGTCCGCTTCCTTCAGCGTGAAGATGCCGGACACATGGACGCCGGTATTTGACCTGTCCGACAGCGAAAAGGTAGCGGAGCAGAACCGGCAGGCGGAGGGCTTCATCGATGAAGTGATCCGCCGCGTGAAGGCAGGGGAGACCGGCAATCACACAAAGGGCAGAATGCCGCTGGCGACGCGCCTTCTGACCCATCCGCTGCTCAATTCGGCCAGAAGGACGCGGCATTTCCGGTTGGAGGACGCCTGCGTGGGATGCGGACGCTGCGCCGGCGGCTGTCCGGTCAGTGCCATTGAAATCAGGGAGGGCAGACCGGTCTGGGTGAAGGAGCAATGCACGCTCTGCCTGCGATGCCTTCACCGCTGTCCGGCGTTCGCCATTCAATATGGCAGCGGCGCGACCGGACGGCACGGACAATATGTCCACCCGTGTATGAAGGACGCGCCATGAGATGAACCGGGAAAGAGGGGATTGATTCTGATGAAGCGAATGATGCTTTTTATGACGGCGTTTTGGCTGCTGGCACTGGGGTGCGCGGCCTGCGGCACAGGGGCGGCGGAAGGAGAGAGCGTTTCTTCCGGACCGGGCTACAGGTCGGTTTCGCAGGAGGAAGCGGCCGCGATGATGGAGCGGGACGACGGACACATTGTGGTGGATGTCCGAAGGGAGGATGAATTCCGGAGCGGGCACATCCCCGGCGCGGTGCTCATTCCCAACGAGAGCATCGGCACGGAGCCGCCGGAGGAACTGCCGGATACCGGCCAGATTATCCTCATCTACTGCCGCAGCGGAAGGCGCAGCAAGGAAGCGGCGCGGAAGCTCGCGGCCATGGGCTACACCCGAATCTACGAATTCGGCGGCATCAATACATGGAACGGCCCGATAGAAACCGACCCGTCACAATGAAACGGATACGGAAGGATGACGTGCCGCGCGTGCTGACAAAGGTACAGGACGCCGGCTCCCATTCGTCGATGAAAAAGGCGGAAGGCTGACAGCGCAGCGGATTCCGCCGGAAAGCAGGGAGGATTATACCATTGAAGAAACTGAAACGAACCGATTATTTCATCATTGCCGCGCTTGCGCTGATGCTCGCGCTGTTTCTTCCGGCGATGGTTGCCGGCGGCGGGGAGGAAGAATCCGCTCCGGACAGCGCGGCGAAGGTCACCTATGAGGACTTCAACGGCAGGAAGATAGGCATTCTCACCGGAACCAACATGGAAGCCGAGAGCTTCAGGTATTTTCCGGACAGCGAGTATCTGTACTTTGACGGATACCCCAATCTGAATGCGGCGCTGCTGACGGGGAAGATTGACGCCTACCTCGGAGATGAGCCGGCTCTCAAGAGCATACACGCCGAGCAGCCCGACATCGATTACATCAGGGAAAGGCTCACCAACAACCAGTATTCCTTTGCCTTCCGGAAAAACGAGAAGAAGGAAAAACACCTCCGCGACCAGCTCAACGAATTCCTCGCAAAGTGCAGGGAGGACGGCACGCTGAATGAAATAGACGCCATATGGTTCGGCGTGGATGACAGCCGGAAGGTGGTCGATATGAAGGGGCTGACCGGCAAGAACGGCACGATTCATGTGGTGACCACCTCCACGGACGAGCCTTTTTCCTACATAAAGGACGGCAGGCACGTGGGCTATGACATTGACGTCACCGTCCGCTTCTGCCGCGCCTACGGCTACAAGCTGGAAATCGGCGATGTGGATTTCGCCGCCAGAATTCCCGCGCTCGCTTCCGGCAAGTATGAATTCACCACCTCCATGAACGTCACGCCGGAGCGCGAGGAGGCCGTTCTTTTCTCCGATCCCGTGAGCGAAGGCGGCATTGTGGTCGCGGCCCGCACGAAGGAAATCGCGGGCGGCAGCCCGACCGGCACGCAGAAGCCGGGATTCTTTGAGGGCGTCCGGCAGAGCTTTGTCAAGAATTTCATCCGCGAGAACCGCTACAGGCTGATAGTAAAGGGCATCGGAGTTACCTGTCTGATCACGTTGCTGTCGGTGATTGCCGGCTCGCTGCTGGCGTTCCTGATCTGCCTGTTCCGCAGGACGGACAGCGTTCTGGCCGGCAGAATCTGCAATCTGTACGTCAGGCTGCTGCAGGGAACGCCGATGGTCGTGCTGCTGATGATACTCTACTATGTCATTTTTGCCCGGTCCGGCATGGCCGCGCTGTGGGTGGCCGTCATCGGCTTCTCGCTCAACTTCGCGGCGTATGCCTCCGAGATCCTGCGCTCCGGCATTGAAAGCATCGACGGCGGGCAGCGTGAAGCCGCTCTCGCGCTCGGATTTACTGAAAATCAGGCATTCTTCCGCTTTGTCTTCCCGCAGGCTGTCCTGCGGCAGCTTCCGGTGTACCGCGGCGAGATCATCACGCTTCTCAAGGGGACTTCCGTTGTGGGATATATTGCCATTCAGGATCTTACCAAGATGTCGGATATCATCCGCAGCCGCACCGATGAAGCATTCTTCCCGCTGATTGTCACGGCGGTTATCTATTTCCTGCTGGCCTATCTGATTACGGTTATTCTGCAAATGATCTGGCGGGCTGTTGACCCCAGAATGAAACAAAAGAGAAAAGGAGGCGCGGCCAGATGAGTCTGATCAGGATAGAACATCTTCGCAAGGAATACCCCGGCGTCACCCCGCTTAAGTACGTGAATGCCGAGATCGGCAGGGGGGACGTCATTTCGGTGATCGGGCCTTCCGGCACCGGCAAATCCACTTTGCTGCGCTGTCTGAACCAGCTGGAGAAGCCCACGTCCGGAACGGTCTGGTTTGACGGCGTGGACATCACCGCCCGCGACTGCCGCATTGACATGGTCAGGAGAAAGATGGGCATGGTGTTCCAGTCCTTCAATCTCTTTGCCAATCTCACGGTGCTTGAGAACATCATGGCCGCGCCGGTCAGGCTGCTGGGAATGCAGCCGCAGGAGGCGCGGGAGGAAGCGCTGCGGCTGCTCAGGAAGGTGGGGCTGACCGAGAAGGCGGACAGCTTTCCCGATGAGCTTTCCGGTGGACAGAAGCAGCGTGTCGCCATTGCCCGAGCCATCGCCATGAAGCCGGAGGTCATTCTCTTTGACGAGCCGACGTCCGCACTGGATCCCACCATGGTGGGGGAGGTGCTTCAGGTCATCCGGGGACTGGCGCGGGAAGGCATGACCATGCTGATTGTCACCCATGAGATGAAATTCGCCCGCGACGTATCCAACCGGATATTCTATATGGACGAGGGCGGCATATATGAGGAAGGCACACCCGAACAGATATTCGGCAACCCGGCGCGCGAGAAGACCCGGATTTTCATCAAGCGTCTGAAGCAGCTCCCCGTCCTGATCGAAAACGCCGATTTTGATTTTATCGGCGTATCCTCGCAGCTTGAGAATTTCGGCAAGGACAATATGCTGCCACGCCGGCTGGTCAGGAATATCATGCTTGTCTTTGAAGAGGTGGTCATGCAGGGGATCGCCGGCAGGGAAGGGGTCTTTCCGATTCACGTCATGACGGAGCTTTCGGAAACGGATGACAGCGTCGTGATGAAGGTGGATTATCCCGGCGGACGTTTTGACCCTGTTGCGAAGGGCGACGAGCTTTCGTCCGCCATTGTCAGAAAGCTGGCGGTGAGCGTGAAGCACCAATACGACGAAGGCAGGAACCGCCTGTGTATCGTGCTGAGATAATTCTGACGGCAACGCCGATGACCTGGCGCGTGTCACGCATTCTCTGAAGCGGGCAGGCCGCCGGTTGGTTGGCATTGAAATGGCATATGTCATTATTTATGAAAAGACAGGTGCTTTGTCCGCTGCGGATGAAAGCACCTGTCTTTTTTTCTTACTTCCGGAAAACGTGTCTGTAGTAATCGGTTTCAAGGATCAGCTTGGAGAAGCTGGTTTTCGCCTTCACGTATTCATTCATGTTTTCCACGTATTTCTGCTGCATTTCCGGCGATAATGTGCAGGAAGCGTTCGGGGTGAACGTGTCGGTTTCGGAGAGGTATTCTCCCTGTGTGCTGACCCATGACCAGCCTAACAGTTTAATCGGGGCAACGTGTTCGCCATCCGACATAATATCGGTCCCCATCATCAGCCGGGAATCATATTCCAGCCCGAACATATTGGAGAGAGTAGGCAGAATATCGACCGGCGTGCAAGGTGTGTCTACCACAACGGGTGAAGTCATGGTCGGCGTCCAGAGAATGAAGGAATTCCGGTAGAGATTGATTTTGTTACGGATTTTAGGGCCAGGTAACTGATAGAGCTGCGAAAGACCGTAATTGGTCATCGCATACGGATAGTGATCGGCAGACATCGCAAAGACCGTGTTTTCCAGATTCCCGTTCTTTTTCAGCTCGTCTACCAGCACCTGAAGCATCAGCTCCACTTCATATTGACAGGCATAATAAGCGCGAAGCTCCTTGCTGACACGGTTATATTTTTCGGGAAGATCCTTCTCGTGCCGCTTGGACATCCTGTTGATCGCAAAATCATACTGCATATGCCCGCTCATCGTCATGTAATACACATGAAACGGCGTTTTCAGTCCCGCAAATTCGTCTACCGTGGCGTCTGCCATTTCCTTGTCAGAATTGGGCCATGTATTGGTTTTAAGATTCAATCCGCTTCCGACTCCCTTGAAGTCATATCCGAAATTAGGGTGGGAGGCGTCCCTGTCGTAGAATCTTCCGATATAATTGTGATAGGCGAGGGTTTTGTATCCTTTCTTTTTGAACTGTGCGCCGAAAGCGAAAGGCTGATAGGTATCCGCGCTGAGATTAAGGCATTTGGTGTAGGGGCTGAAATTGCCAGTCATGATGGCATATTCACCGCTGGCGGTGCTGCCGCCCCATGTGGGATTATAAAAATTGCGAAAGACAAATCCCTCGGTGGACATCTGATAGAGCAGCGGTGTGAATTCCGGATCAATGACCGGAGTGGAGAAGCTTTCCAGTGTAAGAAAAATGAGATTCTTCCCTTCAAAAATGCCGGAGTATTTGTTTTTCCGTGTCGGAGAGACCGATTTGTAATAGGCGTCCATCAGAGAATAGGTTTCGTCTTTTTCCAGGCTGTCAAAATCAATATCCATTTTATTCCAGCCGTACGCAATGTCGCTTTCCGAAACACTGATCAGATCAGAAAAATCCTGAAGGCCGTTGATGTCAATTGTTTCGACCGGCGCACCGAACATCAATTGCTTCAGATCGAGCCGGGTGGTAGTGAGTATCCCGTAAAAGCGGAAGGTCTGGTCGATATTACTCTGAATGTAGTTGTAATGGTAATACGGATTGTTTTGGTCCTTCGTTTCCCTGAAGCTGTTGATCATGAGCAGCGCGGGCAGATAGAGTCCGAGGAACAGGACTGCCCCCGCAGCCGCGAAGGGAATGCGCGCCCTGCTTTTATCCGGGGCAATCCTTTTTCCGAACACACACATCAGTATGAACGGCAGCAGATTGGCGGCGATCAGATACCAGACCTTGCCGACGGAGATCAGTGCTTCTCGCCAGAAATGCGCCGCGCCGCCCGCCTCGCCGATATTATTCCATGAAAAGAACGTGTGGAAAATATTGAAATACACCTCGTGCGCGGAGAACAGCACCGCGAGAACCGCCAGAATAATCCTGATGGCCCGCCGGCAGTGCTTGCCGGGGAGCAGCATGGGAATCGCGCCGGTCAGGAAGGCAAGCGAAGCGCAGGGGAGCAGAAAACAGAGAAACCAGTCATCGAACACGGTGTCAAATATCTGCGCTTTTGCCAGAAGCTCCATATAAATAATGGTCACCGGAATGACAAGGAATGCGGCAAGCGGTAGCAGAAAGCCTGTCTGGGTACCGTCCGTAACGGATGCAGGCGTTTCCGCGTCCTGATCCCGTGCCTCTTCCTGTGAAATGATGGCAGTTTTTTTTCTTTTCATGATCAATCATCCTCCTACAAGCGATTTATTGAAATTGTATCATATTGCCGGTCATAAATCAAGCATTTTTTATGCAGCAATGACATTTGCCGGTACAAAAGCGGAACCGGAAGGCGATGTCTTGCATCACGCGTTTTCTTTCTGTGAAAAATGTCTGCACGATAAACAACGGACCGATTATTATGTTACGAATAACAACTTTATCGTCATTTGATATTGACTTTCAATTAAAATCCATGTAAAATAGGATACACAAGATGATATTCTGTATTATCATTATCTGATTGAAGGACGTCTTTTGCTGTGACTGTCTGTTACGGCAGTTAACATCGCGCAATGGCTGCTGCGTCACATATTCTGATGAGCAGGCGATACTTCCGCCGTTTACTACATTACTACAGTTATTGTGATAATTATCCAGGAGGGTGAAAAATGAATTCCTATAATCCAAGAAGTCGTGTCACCGGCATCGGAAAAAGGGTCGCATTATGTCTTCTTATGACAATGGCAATGCTTTACGGTTCAGTGTGGCAGACATTTGCCGCCGGAACAGGAAGCAGCGTATCAAAGACTGCTACTGTCTTTGACGCGGCAATCGTGATCGACACCAGCGGATCAATGAAGCATTCGGATCCGGAACGGTGTGCCATTGAAGGCGCAAAGATGTTTGTGGACATGGCACTGACCAACAGTTCCAAGGTAGCGGTCATCAAGTACGGATACCAGGCGGATCTTCTCGGAATATCCACGCTTGATAACAGGGAGAATAAGCAGCAGGTCAAGGAATGGATCGGGAGCATCAAGTATCCGAAGCACAACGGCACCGACACCGGCGAAGCACTGAAGCTCGCGGTTGAAACGCTGAAAAAGCAGGGCGTCAAAGGCCACAGGAAGTGCATCATTCTTTTTACCGACGGCGATGTGGAAAGTGTCACCGATCCGAATAAGGATAATAAGGACAAAGCGAAAACCGTTGATCAGTCAAAAGCCGAATGTATGGATGTGGCTCTCTGGGGGCAGCAGAATAATGAGGAATGCCCGCTGTATATCCTCGGTCTCAATTCCAGGCAGGACGGCAAGAATACCATATCCCAGGATGGCAGGAACAGGATCGTCGAACTGGCAGCCATCAGCGGGGGAAAAAGCAAGATCATCAGCAATGTAGAGGCGATTACGCCCTTCTTTGAAGACATATTCGGCAGAATAACCGATTCCAAGGTAGTACATTATAAGTCGATGACGGCCACGGGCAAATGGCAGTCTGTCACCGTGACCATTCCCAATTCCAGCGTAGAAAAAGCCAATCTTGTCTTGTTGACCAGCGACAAGGTCAATAACATCAGGATCAGCGATTCCAATCAGAACACAAAAGAATTCAACGCTACGGACTGCCTTCTCTCAAAGGAAAAAACCTACACCATGATACAGCTTGTGCGGCCGGAAAAAGGAGATTGGGTCCTGTCGTTTGCCGCGGAGAAAGGGACAAAAGTCATTCCGAGTTTCTTTTTCCTCTATGATGATTTGCAGTCATACCAAACGGTGAAGCCTGGAAACGGCAGCGTTTCCGACGCGTATGTCAACCAGCCCGTCACGGTGGAGTGCTATCTGAAATCCAATCAGCTCAAGGTGAAGGATAAAGACGTCTATAGAGATATTACCGCCACAGTGGAAGTTGTCAACGCGGAAAGCAAAAAGAGCACCCATGTCCTTGACCTGACTTTTGATGAATCCAGGATGGTGTTTACCGGCAGCTTTGTCCCCGCCGGATTCGGGAAATACAATGTGACAACCAGGCTGGATAGTGCCAGCTTCCGCAGGGAGAACGGTCCCACCGAAATCAATGTGATCGACCATGAGCCGCTGAATACCGCGAAGATAACGGATATCTCCATGCTCATCGGCGACACCGAAGCCCTTCCGCTCGGAGATTATTTCAAGGATACCGACGGTCAGGGAATGGAGTATCAGGTGCAGTCAAAGCCAGGCAAGGCGGTTGTTGTGTCATGCGATGTCGTTTCAGGATCGGACGCCGTGCTGCATCTCACGGCGAAGAAAAAGGGCAAAGAGGAGTTGACACTGATCGTCACGGATCCCGCCGGTAACAAGGCGGTGGTCAGATTCGATGTAAAGGTGAGCAGCGTTGCGGATTACATCATCGGAGGCGTCATCGGAGTCGTTATCCTGCTGGCGATCGCTCTGGCGGTTGTATATTTTGTGGGGAAAACCAGACGACTCAAGGGCTGTATGGATATCATCCGATGTTCCGCCGACGGCAATGAATATGGAGAGGATATTCTGACGCTCAGCCGGCCGGATTCCCGGACGGAAACGCTTTTCAACCTGATGGAGCGATACAGGAGCGATGTCGAGCTGCCCGTGAACAGACGTCTGACGCCGGTGCTGAATGAACCGGAGGTCAGAAATGTGCTTTCCGGAATCATACTGACCGGTAATCTCGGCAAACAATACGCAGTGACAATTGCCTACACAAATGATACTAAAAATGTCGTTACGGTTGATGGGGGAGATCTTGCCAACAAGGATTTCACCCTGAGAATCAGCAAGCGGAATGCGGCTCCTGTAGAGCATGAACTGAGCATAAAGACCAGGAATCACACCATTGTCATCAGATTCAGATATATACAGCAAAACCAAAGATAACCATGTTGTCTGACAAGCGTGTCAGCTATGTGTTGGAAGGAGAAAGAATCAATGCCCGATCAGGATAGAAATAGGATGAGCGATGAGGATGCAGCCGGTAAGGCGCAATCGTCAATTGGCACCCCGCCAGTGCTTGATTTCGGAGGAGAGGATCCTCCTGTGCTGAATTTTGATGAGGATGACAGAAGCCACAGGAGAAGAGGAAGATCCCGGGAGTCACAAAAAAGGCAGGATATGCCTGTTGTTTTGCCCGGTACGGCGTCCCATCCGGAAACCGATGAAGAAGTCGATGACGTTTGGGAAGCCGCGCATAAAACGATCAGCCGCGAGATCGACGCAATTTATGCCGCTTATGCCGGCCGCAAACCGCTCCCGCTTCATCATTATGATCAGAATCGGCGGCAGTTCACGACCTGCTGCCCGGTATGTGCCGACATTCATTTCCGGGATGAGTGCCTGTATGACGTGACGGACCTTGTCCTGTATTATATGAAGAAGAGCCGGAATAAAGAGGTTTATAGGGGAATCATCGACGCGTTGTATGAAAATAATATCGGCGGCATCAATTTTACCGTGAACGAATTGCTGAAAACCTCCTGTGGAAACGGAAAATTCAGATTCATGCTGACTTGTTCGGATGTTGTCAAGGCCCTCTGCAGGACGGTTCTCTATATGGATGCCGCCTCGCTGACGCCTGTCAAGCCCTATGACGGCAAAACCCTCCGGAAGGTCTTTGAGAAGGCGTGCGGGCGTAATGTGCTGCAGCATTATCCTTCCATTTTCTTCCTGACCCATCGGACGGTTTATCTTGGCGACGGAACAAGCGATTCTGTCCAAAATAAGAGTGTGGAATTAGACAACATTGAAAGCGCGTTGCGTATCCTCTTAGTCGAAAATGACCCTAACAAGGAAATCTGTAGTGTCGGGTTCGATGCCGCCCTGAATGTTTACGATGAACGGGCTGATGCCAACGCCATGCCGGATATGCTTGTGCTGAGATGCAGGAAATGCGGTATGCCGGTTGCGATGTCTGCTGGGATGTCGGACGAGGTGATTGTCGGAATGCTGGGTCTGACCAGTGCGGGCAAATCGTCTATTATCTATGCCATCAATTATCTGGTGGAGAGCCAATATACTACCACCAGAATTGTGGGAAATGACGGTAATGAAAGCAGCTTTTCGCTTTCTTTCAGCATAAATGAACTTGATGTCGGATCCGGCCCTCTCAGAGAGGACCGCGAGTGGTTCGCAAAAGGAAAGAAAATCAAAAAGACCGATAAAGGGGAGCGTTTCCATTCCACGATTGTGGTGACGCTGAGAAAGAACAACGTCATCCAGAAAACGATTAATCTTGTATTGATTGACATTGCGGGTGAAATTACACAAGGCGACAAGCCGCATCCGATTTTTTACCAGGCCAATTGCTTCTGGTTCTGTCTGCTTCCCAGTCAGAACGGCATTGATGACGGAACGGAGAGAACCGATACGGAGAATCCCCACCGGCGAATTATGTTCTACGATAGCATTTTTGAACAGCTCAACAGGGACCGCGGCGAAAGGCTTTTCCCTGTGGCCGTCATCTACACGCGTTCGGACTGCTATCCCAAGGACGGAGACTACAGCGAATTCATCTGTCACCAAGGCGTGGGAAATATCACTGATATGAGAAATTATCTCGTAGCGGATGAGACCGCAGCCGGAGTGCGTGTGGCCGGTCTGCGCGATCTGTCCATCAATGTCCTGAGGTTCATGGCAGA
Source organism: uncultured Ruminococcus sp. (assembly GCA_902803035.1). Lineage (GTDB taxonomy): Bacteria > Bacillota > Clostridia > Oscillospirales > Acutalibacteraceae > RUG762. Next base: position 12,144 of record CADCON010000020.1, on the reverse strand, counting down.
GGTAAGAGATCCTGAGAACAGGAACTATCTTGCCGGAATAGCGGATATTACCACAAACGAGAACAGGCAGATTGTTTCGGGAACTCTCGGCATACGCGGCAATGACCAGCTGTCCTATTTTGATTCACGATGCCGGTATGGTGTGTTTGCGTGTTCGCCCTACGGCAAGGAGCCGATCGATGCGAGAATAACCAGATTAAAAGACGCACATACGGAGGCGGAGAACCTTCAGCAACAGGCTGATGAGGAAAGAGAGAGAATCATAAGGGAGTGGAGCAGAGCGCAGACCGATGTGTCTACCGCGAGAAGACAGTGGGAAGAAGCGACAAAGGCAGTGGAAAACGCCCGTAATGACCTTCTCGGAAAGAACAACGACATTGATGCGGGGATGTCAAGAGTAAGGGAAGCAGAGAGAGAGGAAGCAGACCGTCAGCGTATACTGAGACAGGCAGAAAGCAGGTTGAGAACGCTGGAATCCGAAAAAGAGAAGGCGGAGGATGCCTATCAGAAGGCGCGGAAGGCGGAGATGGAATCCTTTACCAGACTGGATGAAATGGAAACGAGTCTTCGCAATGAATCGGCTGAGGAAGGGAAACCCAGGCCGTTCGGCGTGCTGCTTCCTATGCTCTGGACGCTGAGTCTGGAGGGCAATCTGCTGTCGCCCATACTGATCAAGGACGCCGTTCCGTATCATGTCAGTGATGACTGGCTGGCCATCAACCGGGAGGGAGAGAGTCCGGTGCAGCAGGAAGCGGCGCCACCGGACAGCTTTTGGGGAAAATTCAAGAAAATTTTCAAGTAATTTTTCAAGTTTGATTCCATTGTCTTTCCCACGGCAACAGGGAGTACAATCCGATCTAAATGAAAGAGAGGTCATCTGAAATGCCAGAGATAATATATGGCAGCGTAAATAACTCTTATCAGGACGTATATAACCATAATGGCGATCCTTCTATCAAATGGAGTGAAAGATTTCCTGAAAGCGACGCGCTGGTCTTCAAAATGAACTATGCGTATAATGAAATGCAGATTTGCAAAATCAGCAGGCATCGCATTGACCGCCGCCCATCTTCCTTTTACCACTACTTTTACGAAACGGTGGACTGGGATTTTTTCAGGGACAGCTTTTCGGCGGTATTCCGGCTGCCGTTCGTCGATGAAGAAGACGTCAGATCGCTAGCATCAGATCACGATATCACCAAAGTCAGAGAGCGGGGGATTGTTGATTCTCTGAAGGAAATCGGTTCGGAGCTGAAGCCCTCAGGCGTACTGCCAGAAGCGCAACTGAAGGAAATACTTCACGCGGTGTTTGTGATGCTGGACTCGCCGGGCAAGGGGTATGTGGAACTAGGCATTCCCTATGTGGCGTTCGACGGCAATATGGAATACAGGCCCTATGCGCGTTTCTGCCAGGAATTCGGGAAAAAATGGCGGGAGGTTCTCAGCGAGATCTACGCGTATCTTCCTTATCTTCTCCGCAGGCGTGTGGGATTTACCGTAAACGCCAGGTACAGCTATTCTGACAAGGAAATCCGCGTTTTTCCGAAGGATCCGGCAGAATGCCCTGTCGTGCGCGTACTGAATCCACCGGCTGAAGATGCCGATTGTATGAAGCTGGTCAACTATCTTGTCCAGGCGGAGGACGCGGAGACTCTGGGGCAAAAACTGGATACATTCAAGAAGAATGTAGAGGATCTGACACAGGGAAAATCCAAAGACCGCATACAGCCTTCTTCTTATATCAGACTGCTCGATGAGATGGCGCGCCTGGACGGGATGGGCGGAGTGGATTTGCTGAGTGAGCTTTACAGGCAAACCCATAGTAATTCGGACAAAGCCTATCTGATCAGATTGACGCAATACATCAGGGATAAGCTGTCATATGACGATGTTGATGATTTCATTGAATACACACTTCGCAAGGCTTTTGATAAGATTCTTCCGTATATCTCTTATTTGATGGATGTTGTCCGCCAACCGTTTCCGGAGTACAGAATTCCTTATGCCATCATCCTATCGGTCGTAGATGAATGCGCGACGGAGCGTATATTTACGGAGGAAGCGACAGCGGAGGAAGCCGCCGCGGAATGCGCCAGAGTGCAGGAACTGGTTGATAAGGGCATATCGGAGGAGAACTGCCTTAGTCTGTATGAGTGCGTGAAGATACTGCTGCAATCCAGACTGGATGATTTTGCTGCCCCCAGAAGAGAAGCGGAGAAGGCGTCCGCCCTGCGGAAGATCACGGAAAGAGGCGTTCCGTGGGACGGTCTGGAGGAATGGCTGAAGGATTGGGGCGGAGAGAATGCCGCGCCTGAGATCCGGGAAGCGAAGGGCCACAGGCTGTTGGAATGCCTGCCGGAAATGACCATCACTCCAGTCGACGCGAAAGATATTTTCTCACGCTGCGAGGGATGCGTGGACGAGAAAACGAATGCCCTTCTCGGCCGTCTCTTCGCGTTTATTCTCAGTCCGCAGACAGATCTGATCACTGATCTGCTTGGCATAGAAGGGGATACCGACGCACGGGGCCTTAATCAATCCGGCCCCGCCCAATACCTTGTCAGTGTCCTTGCTTCGCGTTATCATGCGGACGCCGTTATTTCCTGCTTCGGCAGGAAATACGGCAGCCAGAATGGTAAAATCTATGATCTGTTCCATCTTGATATCACCGACGATTACACGGTAAAAAGCATTTATGTTCAGACGCTTCTTCGTTCCTTCAAGCAGGCTGATAAGCTTTCATTCCGGATCATGCGGGGGGAATTGCCCAGATACCGGCTGTTCTTCCGGAATGTGTGTCATTCTGATGAAGCCATCCGCAGTCTGCCGGTCAGCATTCAATTGGTAACATCAAATGCAACGGAGGAAATATCATTCAAGCGGCTGGCAGACGCCTTTGATGTATTCTCGCTGATACTCGACACTGGCCATAAGCAGTATCAACCGGAAAGCGTCAGTTACCTTCTGGATCCCACAAACCGCGTGTTGATCGACTTTATGGCGGAGAACAGTCTGCTGACGCACAGACATTTCAAGCTGATGGCGGAGAAAGCTTCCATCAGAAACAATGAGAATGTGTACAGAGCCTTTCTCTTTCTGACCTGTCAGCAGTACAGTGAGGAATTGGCGTATCCGCTTCTTCTGGAAACGGTACAGAAGGAAATGCTTACCGGCGAGGATATTGACCGCTTCTTCAGCCGTTCTAAGTTCACGCCGTCTGACCTGCTTGTCAGACTGGTGCAGGAGCAGGATGCCGCTGTCAGAATGCAGGCAGAAGAAGCGCAGACTCCTTCGGCTTCGGAAGAAGTTCCCTCCGTCGGCAGCGCGGGAAGCGATGATTCCTCAGAAGTCGCTTCCGAAGACGGGTATTCTTTCGGGCTCGGCGCGGGAAGCGATGATAACCTTCAACTTCCGTATGGCGGTGAGGACGCGGATGGATTCATCGAAGAAACGGACAGAAGAAAATCCGATGATCCGGTCGATCTGATTCCATACGCACTGTCTGCTGTCATGCTGTTGCTGGGCGTGGCCGGATTGATCCTTGCTTTTTCATGGAAGGCAAGCGTATTGTTGTTATTCTATGTATCTGCGATGGTTTCGTCGTTGCTTTTCGGTGCGTCCGTCGCGCTGCTCATTGACAATTTCACCCGACAGAGCAGCAGGAAGTCCGGGCGTCCGAACCGGAGCAACGGGCTTTCCCTCGGGTGCGGCGCCGTACTGGCGGTTATCATCTTCCTGCTTGTCATATGGATGGGAGCCGGCAGCGACACGGGCAGGCAGCCGGTTACTTCGCAGGATCAGGCGTCTGTTTCTTCACAGATGCCTGCTTCATCGAAGAAAACAGAGAAAGACAAAACCAAATCGACGGAGTCCCGGTCAAATGTCGAGTCCGCAGCCGATGACAAATATAAGCCGAGGTTCGGGCATTCCCTCGTTGGCAAATGCGTGATCAGCACGGAAATTGATCATGTTACTTATTACCTCGCCTGTGATAAAGATAACAAAGCGTATCTGACAGAAAAAAGGGAGGATGCCGTCCTCTATAAGGAATCAGATGACAACGATAATCTTTATTTTGTCTTTCTGAATGACAGCACCCCCCTCAGTCTTTGTTTCAAAGGCAATGAGCCGAAAAAGGATGAAGCAACAGAGATACGCTTTTCAAAAATACGTGACAAAGATAAGCGGAAAACCTATCAGTGGATATTTGATGCTGATCACTCGTGGATCACCTATTCGAACGGACAAAAATACAGCATCTATGCCGACAAAGAGAAGGTTGTTCTGATGAATCATCAGGATGAGTATTTCAAAGGAACCTGGGAGATCACAGACGTAAAATAATGCGCTGAAGCACCCGGTTGTCCGGCGTATTATCAAGTCGGAATGTAAAAAAACAGAGCTTTCGCGGTTTTACCGGATAGAAACGGTAGCCGCGAAAGCTCTGGATTTTTTAGGGAAACATTATAACGCAAGACTGTCGACGCCGGGGAGAAGCCGGGCAAAGCACTTCTGGCAATTGGCGATTTCCAGCCGGCTGCGTTCCTCTTCCATGCCGCCGTGACGGATAAAGTGGTAAAGAACGCGGATAAAGCCGACAATCATTGCCTTCCGCGTGACGGTGTCGATGACGTCTTCGTCCTGAGTGCCGAGGTAATCGCGGAGCACCCGGTTCCAGAAGCGTTCCGCCGTTTCGTAGGGAACGCCGAGGAATTCCAGCACATTGTTCCTGTAGACCTGGCTGTATCCGAGGAAGGAATTGAACATCGCGCCAAGCTCGAAAACCGGATTGCCCAGCGCGAGGGTGTCCATATCGATCAGCATGGCCTCGCCGTCCTGCAGCATGATATTCTTGAGATGAAAATCGCCGTGAATCATGTGGTTGTCGGCAGGAATGTCCATAACGAGCTTTTTCAGCCTGTCAAATACTTCCACCGGCAGATATGCTTCGATGGTTTCCATTCTCTTCAGTGTGATCTGCCTGGCGTCCGGCAATTCCCCCGGCGTCAGCTCGATGGCGTGAATCTTCCTGAGCAATCCGGCGGACAGCGCGGCGATTTCATCCACACGTCCGGGATCCGCCGCCAGAATGCGTGCGAACGACTCGGCATTGAGCAATTCAAAGACAGAGCCGAAGCAATCGCCGACCTTGACGACGTCGTAGGAAATCGCGGTGGGAATGCCCTTGACGAAAGCCTTGCGGGCGCGCTCCCGTTCGCGCTGGATATCCTCCAGGGACTCCGAACCGCTGTAAACCTTGACGATGGTATCGGGGCCGATACGGTAGACCTTACCGTTGGCACCCTCGCCGATCACCTCGCATCCGTCAACTGACACGCTGCGGTACGCCTTTCGCACGTCGATCATCTCGGTGAATCCCGTCATATCGAAGATATCGTACACTTCGGGCGAGGTATTGATGACCTTCAGTCCGCTGTCCGTCTTCCGCAGGCGCAGAATGATTCGGAGCCCCGCGCTGGAGATGTATTCCAGTCCCTCGCAGTCCAGCGTCAGGCGGGTGGAAGGATGGGAGGAAAGAATCTCATCGATTTCCTTTTCAACGGAAGCGGCGTTGACGGAATCGATACGTCCGGTAAGACATATCGTCAGATCATCACCGCAAAGCTTAACATTCAGCATTCGGGTTCACATTCCTTTCAAATACTTCATGGAGCAGCCTGTTGTATTCCTGCCACGCGGCAAAGCCGGAAAGCGCCGCGGTCAGCGTGGCAATGGAAGCGTAATACCATTCCTGCTGCGCCGGATCAGACTGATTGAAACGGCTCCAATCGACGAAGCCGTTCTGTTGCTTCATGCGGTGCAGCGACCGCATATTGGAGAGCTTGTCGCACAGCCACAGCATTCTGACGGCGATATCATCCGTGTCGGCGAGGAAGGCCAGCGATTCCTCCTTCCGGACGCGCCAGCTCTGATCGGAGGGAATGCCGGGCCGCTTGTCCTCGGTTTCGGAAGCGACCAGCGCGGCGACTCTCTTGCCGAAGAGCTCCTCAATCTGTTCGGAGGTCACGGGCGTATCCTCCACGGTATCGTGAAGCACCGCGGCGGCGAGCAATTCCCTGTCGGTTGTCATTGTTCCCATGATGACTGCGGCTTCCAGCGGGTGAAGGATATACGGGCTGTCCCCGAATTTCCGGAATTGGCCGGCGTGAGCCTCGGTTGCGAATACAACCGCCTTTTCAAAAACATTCAACATAAGCACCTCCAAAAAAACAATCATTTCAATGAAGCGTCGTCCGTTCTATTTTCATGCGCCAATCTATTATACTATGTTCTGCTCCATTTGTAAAGCAGTTTCTTTCAGCGCACAGCATTCTCTATATACTCTGACCATTAATTTTTTCTTAATACGAACAAACAATGTTGACATTGACGCAGAAACCGTTTAGAATATAGATAATCGGTTTTACGGCGTGAATCCTCCGGGAATTGACAGCCGTATATCAGAAAGGGGAGAAAACCAGATGGCATCTGGCGAGAAAGCGGATCAGGAAAAAATCATAGAGCTGGCCCGCAATGTGATCAAAGTGACGCGCAATCAGCTTCTCATCAATCTCCGGTTTCTTGACGCCGCGCTCAGCCGTCCGAATTGGATGGAAAATGAGGTTTTCACGCTGGCGACGGACGGCCGGGATATTCTGTATGATCCGGTCGCTTTGCTGCGCAGCTTCAGGGACGAACGTGCGGCCTGCGTCAGGAATTATCTGCACATACTCATGCACTGTATCTTCCGGCATATGTTTGTCAAGCCCACGATCAAGCGTGATTTATGGGATATTGCCTGCGATATCGCCGTGGAATATTCCATTTCCTGTCTGGGAATAGATGCAACGGCGGCCATGAGGGAATCGAAGCAGACAGCGGTGTACATCGGACTCAGGCAGAAGATCGGCAAGCTGACAGCGGAAAAGATTTACTATTATTTTTGTTACGAACCGCCGTCGGAGGACACGATGGAAGAATTCAGATATCTGTTTTCAGTCGATGATCACAGTATCTGGTATATGAGGGTGGCAGAAGTCACCTCCATCAAAAAAACGGGATCCAATGCCGGCAAGGGCGATAACGACAACGAAAATGATAACGAGAACAATACCGGCAACGACGAGGAAAGTGCCGGCGACAATGACGGAATGACGCGGGAGGAGCTGGAACAGGACTGGAAGGACATTTCCGGTAGGATGCAGACGGAGATGGAGAATTTTGCCCAAGGCATAGGCAGGGATCCGGGCGCGATGCTCCAGAATCTGCGTGAAGTGAACCGCGAAAAGTATGACTACACCGAATTCCTGAAGAAATTCGCGGTGATGGGCGAAGTGATGAAGACCAATCCCGACGAATTCGACTATGTCTACTACACCTACGGGCTGGATCTGTACGGCAATATGCCTTTGATCGAGCCGCTGGAATACAAGGAAGTCATGCGCATCAGGGAATTCGTGATTGCCATCGACACCTCAGGCTCCGTATCGGGCGAGCTGGTACAGACATTCATCCAGAAGACATACAACATACTGAAAAGCACAGAGAGCTTCTTTTCTCAGGTAAACCTGCATATCATCCAGTGCGACGCAGAGATTCAGGAGGACGTCAGAATCACTTCGCAGGAAGAATTTGACCAATCCCTGAAAACCATGACGCTGCGGGGCTTCGGCGGTACCGATTTCAGACCGGTATTCCGATATGTTGACCAGCTCATCGAGCAGAAGGAATTCACCAATCTGAAGGGAATGATCTATTTCACTGACGGTTACGGGACATTCCCGTCGCGGATGCCGGAGTACACAACGGCGTTTGCGTTTATAGAAGGCGAAGACGAGCGTGAGGTGCCGCCATGGGCCATCAAGGTAGTGCTTCGCAAGGATGAAATCTGAAAAGGATCAGAAGGAGAATGACAAAATGAATATCAAAGAAGCAAAAGCACAAGTGATCAAAGCGATCAAGGCGTACCTTACCAAGGATGAATATGGCAATTACCGCATTCCGATTGAAGCGCAGCGTCCGGTTTTCCTCATGGGGCCTCCCGGCATCGGCAAGACCGCCATCATGAAGCAGACCGCCAACGAACTGGGCATCGGATTTGTGAGCTATTCGATGACGCACCACACCCGCCAGAGCGCGCTGGGTCTGCCGTACATCGAGCATAAGCATTTCGGCGGCGTGGAATGCGCCGTCAGCGAATACACCATGAGCGAGATTATCGCGGCGGTATATGAGAATATGGAATCAACGGGCAACAAAGAGGGCATTCTCTTCCTCGACGAGATCAACTGCGTATCGGAAACGCTTGCGCCGGCGATGCTGCTTTTCCTCCAGTATAAGGAATTCGGGCGGCACCGCGTACCGGACGGCTGGATTGTGGTGACGGCGGGCAATCCGCCGGAATACAACAAGTCGGTGCGCGAGTTTGACATCGTCACATGGGATCGCCTGAAGCGGATCGACGTGGAGCCGGATTATGAAGCGTGGAAGGAATACGCTTATGTCAGGCTGACCCATCCGGCGATTATGAGCTTTATCGAGAACAACAGGAGCAATTTCTACAGGATTGAGAGCACGGTGGACGGCAAGGTGTTCGTGACCGCACGCGGCTGGTCGGATCTCAGCGACATGATGCGGGTCTGCGAGGATATCAAGGAACCGGTTGACGAGCAGTTGATCCGGCAGTATCTGCAGAATCCGAAGATTGCCAAGGAATTTGCGGTTTACTATGATCTTTTCCGCAAATACCGCTCCGATTATCAGGTGGATAAGATTCTGGCGGGCAAGGAGCCCCCCTCCATCCGGGAGCGCGCCAAGAGAGCCAAATTTGACGAAAGGGTGGCACTCATCGGGCTGCTGATTAACGCCATCACACCCGAAATGAAGGACATCGTAGATACCTACTCGGTGCTGGGAGAGCTGACCCGGTTCCTGCGGGGGGTGAAGTCCAGGAAAACCAGCCAGAAGGGATCGCTCCGGTCAGAATTGCTTGAAGCCGTCGATAAGAAGAAACGCGAGCTGAAAATCGCCAGAGATTCGGAGAATCTGTCGCTGGAGAATCAGATTAATCTGTCCCGGCTCATTGCGATTCTGGAGGAGCAGGCGGGTCTGGTTCTGGATATCGAGGACAGAAAAGACGCGATGGCTGAAGTCAAAGCGGATTACAACAAGCGGGTCGAGAAGCTGAAGGCCGATTCGTCAAAAACCGTTGAACGTCTGAATCACGTCTTTGCCTTCATCGAGAAAGTCTTCTCTGACGGACAGGAGATGCTGATATTCGTGACGGAGCTGACCATCAACCGTTACACTGCCGGATTTATCAATCGCTTTGGCTGCGAAGCGTATTTCAGGCACAACAAGTCCCTTCTTGTCTATGACCGGGTGAGCGAGATAACGGAAGAGCTTGAGAAGCTGGATCTTGACGACTGAGTGAATTTTCTAAGGGAAGCATCGAGAAAGGCGCGGCTTGTCGGGGATTCAGACGGATTCCATTTACAACCGCCCATTCAGTGCCGATCCCTTTGATGATCCGCCTTTCTGAACCAATGCGGTGGCGCGTCCCGTAGACTTAGAGAAAATGACAAAAAAGAGCCTGGCCGGAATTCACCGGTCAGGCTCTTTTGAATGGCACTGTTTTCTTCCGCAATCAGACCGCCGGGCGGGGAGGGACATTATTTCCTGGTCACTCCGTCGCCGTAGATGGTGGTCCAGTCGTTCTTCATGGAGATCGGGACCCAATCGTATTCCTTGCAGAGACCGAACATCTTTTCCGCCTTCTCGGTGTTGCCGTTCTCGCGTTCGAGATCGTCGCAGCAGAGCATGAAGGCAAGGCTCTTGTAAGGATTATTGCTGGTGACGTATTCCGCCATGCTGGAATCGCCGGTGCTGTTGCCGAAGGAAAGAACCGGCTGGACGCCGATTTCCTGTGCAATGACGGTGACCTTGTTCATCTTGAGGTTCTTGATGATGAAATCGCCGCCGAGAACCAGCTTATCGTCATCGTCAAATACATAATTCAGGCCGTCGGTATCGCCCTGATCGGGGGCCACCAGTGTTTCGTCGGAGCCGATGATCTGTCTGTTGGGAATGTCGAGGGGGGAATTGTCGAGAATGCCGCGGACGATGAAGCGGTCGGTTCCGCTCACGATGTAGACCGTGAAATCATTAGCCTGCAGGTATTCAACAACCTGGAGCATGGGCTTGTAGAAGCCATCGCCGCGCTTCATGCCGTCATAGCTGGGCATGGGGAGCTTTTTGAATTCCTGGATATAGGCGTTGAATTCGCCGACGGTCATACCCTTGAAGGCGGAAGCCACCGCCTTGCCGTGATCGACTTCCAGCCCTTTGGCGGCGGTGCCGGTTTCATTGAGAGTGACAATCTTCTGGGCGGTTTCCTTCTCGAAATCGCTCGCCTTGTCCTTGTAATCCTTGTCCTCCAGCACGCGGTGCACAAGGAGGGTGTAGTCGAAATAATTCGGATCGGTTTCGCAGAAAAGCGTGCCGTCAAGATCAAAAACAGCAATGCGGTTTTCCACAGGAATGAAATCCGCGCTGCCCTCATCGGTAATGGCGTTGATGTAGGACACAAGCTGATCCTTCGCTTCGGCTTTGTCGGTCCAGAGCGAAAGTGCTTCGTCGGCCGGAACGGGAGCGGCGGCAGTCTTCTTCCAGCCCACGCCGAGCGCGTAGAACGCGGTCACGACGACCAGCAGGCAGGAAACCACGATAGTGGAAGTCTTCCATCTGTTTGTTGTTGGATTGGTGTTGCTCATTTTACTACCTTCTTTTTGCATTATACAGGAATTTGCGGGCGATCTCCGCGGAATTCAACCATCCTGACGCATGGACAGCGTCAGGGCGGCACATACCATTAAGTACATTATATCATAGGATGTCCAGCATATGTCCCATGAACGGTGGAAAAAATCCCCTCTAATTGCCAATTTTTGATTAACAAAATGTAAATTTATATCAACGCGACGGCAGGCCCTCAGAAGAAGAGATTGACCAGACCGAGAAGAAAGCCGATCAGCGCGCCGAGATTGACGATAGCGTTCAACTCCTTTTTCATGACGTCCTGCACCAGCCGTTCCAATTCGTCGATAGACATCGCGTTGATTTTCTCTTCGACAAGGGCGGAAACAGAGATATTCTGCAGAATGACGTCCACGCTCTGGACGACCGTTTTCCGGTAGAAGCCTGCAATGGCGTTGCGGACAGCCTGCTCGTCAACGTCAAATTGCGACAGCAGCGACAGACCGGACTGTTCGCCGGCTTTGTCCAGCGAATCTTCCAGCATGGGCTGAATGGTTTCAACGCCGCGTTCATCGATCATTCTGTCGAGCATTTCCTTGGCGGGAGGCATCACCGCGCTGAGCGTCTTGTCGTTGACAAGCAGCCGGAGAGGGGAGGCGCAGAATTTTTCCCTCAGCGCGTCGGAAAAGGCGGCCAGAATGACGCCGGAGGTGTCGGAGGAGCGGAGCGCGTCAACGATCCGAAGGCTGACGGCCCGACTGACGGCGGATTTCCTTTCTTGAAAGGAAGCGTCGTCCGCGCCGGAAAGGGCTGTGATTTCGTCCTTGACAGGGTCGGAAAGCCTGGCCATTACCGCGTCGGTGACGCCTTGTTCCGCTTTCTCCGACAAAAGGCAGCGTGAAACGTCTTCCTTTGTCAGCAGATGGGCGGCGACCACCTCTCCGATGGCGCGGGCCAGCCGGGGACGGCCCTTGGGAATCACGCCGGGCGTCAGCGGAAGTCTTTTTCCGAAAAGCCTTTTTTCGGTCTTGGGATAGAAGAGCATTTTGACGGCGATCATATTGGTGAAGTAGCCGATGACCGCGCCGGTCAATGGTCCCGCCATCATTCTCAGAATTTCAGCCGTTTCCATGGCAAATCCTCCGTTCTCCATAGCATTGGCGCGTCAGGAACCTGCGCGCATCTTTTCGGGCAAGCGAAAGGAGCCCCCGCGCCGGCCGGTTCAATCGCCGTCGGAATCGTCGCCGTCGGAATCATCGCCGTCGTGAAGAGCCTTGGCGTCCTTGGCGGCGGATTTCTTTTCCTTTCTGAAGAGCCTTCGCACCTTTGCCGTCGGAACGCCGTCAATATAGAAGGCGGCGGCGGCTTTTCCGATGGCTTTTGTGCCGG
>CADCON010000019.1 GCA_902803035.1 uncultured Ruminococcus sp. | reverse complement strand
GGGACGCGGTGGGCATTATGCCGACCGGCGCGGGCAAGTCGATCTGCTATCAGATTCCCGCGCTGATGATGGAGGGAATCACGCTGGTCATCTCCCCGCTGATCTCGCTCATGAAGGATCAGGTCAGCGCGCTGGTGCAGTCCGGCGTGAGCGCGGCCTTTATCAACAGCACCCTTACCCCGCGCCAGAGCGATCTCGCGCTTTACCGCGCCGCCAACGGCTTCTACAAAATCATCTATGTCGCGCCCGAACGCCTTACTTCGCCGTCCTTTCTCGATTTTGCCCTGCATGCCGACATCTCGATGGTCGTGGTGGACGAAGCGCACTGCGTTTCCCAGTGGGGGCAGAATTTCCGCCCCAGCTACCTGAAAATCGCCGATTTCATCCAATCGCTTCCCCAACGCCCCGTGGCGGCGGCATTCACGGCGACCGCCACGGAGAAGGTGAAAAACGACATCGTGAACCTGCTGGGGCTGCAATCCCCGATGGTGACGGCGACCGGATTCGACCGCCCGAATCTGTATTTTGAGGTGGTCAGACCCAAGGACAAATTCGCCGCGCTGACCTCCTTTCTTTCGCTGAACCGGGGCAAGAGCGGCATTATCTACTGCGCGACCCGCAAGCTGGTGGAGGAGGTCTGCGACCGCCTGACCGGGGAGGGCTTCCGCGCCGGCAGGTACCACGCCGGAATGAGCGACGCCGAACGCAACAGCGCGCAGGAGCTTTTCATCCGCGACGAATGCCCGCTGATCGTGGCGACCAACGCCTTCGGCATGGGCATCGACAAATCCAATGTGTCGTTCGTCGTGCATTACAATATGCCCAAGAACATGGAGAGCTATTACCAGGAAGCGGGTCGCGCCGGACGCGACGGCCAGCCCGCCGAATGCATTCTGCTCTACAGCGGGCAGGATGTGAGGATCAACACCTTCCTGATCGAAAAATCCTTCGAGGACAACGCCGAGCTGGATGAGGAAACCGCCGGCATTCTCAAGGCCAACGAGCTGGAGCTTCTCAAGCAGATGACCTTCTATTGCAACGCCAGATACTGCTACCGGAAATTCATTCTGAAATACTTCGGGGAACACCCGGATTTTGAAAACTGCGGCAACTGCTCCAACTGCACGCAGGCGCACACGGACTTTGAAGCAAAGGACGTCACCACACAGGCGCAGAAGATTCTCTCCTGCATCAAGCGCATGAACGAATCCCAGACGCGCTGGGTGATCATCGACATCCTGCGCGGCACGGTCAACAACCGCGTGGAGCTTTGCGGCGGCACACGGCAGTCCACCTTCGGCATCATGAAGGACTGCTCGTCGCGCGAGATTGACAGAATCATCGAATCCATGATCGGCGACAGATACATCGCCGAATCCCCCGACGGCATTCTCCGCTGGGGCAACGCCGCGCGGGGCGTGATTTACAGCGGAATGCGGGTCACGGTCAGGGAACAGGCTGCGCCGGACGAGGGCAGGCGGAAGGAAGACAGCATCGGACTGGGCGCCGATCCGGAGCTTCTCGACCGTCTGCGGAAGCTCCGGGCAAAGGTCGCCGCCCTGAAGGGCGTTCCGGCGTATGTCATCTTCACCGACGCTTCTCTCCGCGATATGGCGGAGAAAATGCCCTCCAGCGAAGCGCAGTTCCGCGCGGTCTACGGCGTGGGCAGCGTCAAGACCGAGAAATTCGGGCGCGCCTTCATGGACGAAATCGCGGATTTCATGGCCGGGAAGGGCATTGCCCCGAAGAGCGACCCGGAAACGCCTTCGGTTTCCCGCAGAGCCCGCGCCGGTACGAGAACCCGCATGGGCGGCGCGCCGAACAAGCCCTCCGTTCACCTGAGCAAGGATGAGGACGGCCGCTATCTTCTTCCGCCCGAAGCCGACGGCGAGCTGTTCGCCGCGCTGCGGACGCTTCGCGCCGATCTTTCTTCCGATTTTGGCATACAGACCAATTCCCTCGCCTCGACCGACGCGCTGGGACAGCTTTCCATCGAGAAGCCGCTCACGCTCGACGCGCTGCGGAATGAGGGCATTCTCCCGCCGACCACCGTCGAATACTGCGGCAGGGAGATTGTCATCACCATCAGAAGGCATCTTTCCGCCAAGGGCGAAAGCGTCGGGGAAAAATGCGATTTTGAGATTCATCCCGACGAAACGCTGCTTGCGGCGTTAAAATCGCTGCGCGACGGCATTTCCCGGAAAATTCACACGCCGCCCAGCCGCGTGATCAGCGACCTGACCCTTGCGAAAATGGCGGAGGTCAAGCCGGTCACCCGCTTTCAGCTCATGGAAAAGCTGCACATCGGCCAGTCCAAATGCCTTGTCTTCGGCAGGGCGTTTCTCGGCGCCGTGCGGCAGTACACGGGCGACCAATCGCAGCCGGACGGCTTCGAGGGCGCGCCGGAGGCGGATGAAGGCTTATTCGTCCGGCTGGCGGAGCTGCGGCACCGCTTCGCCGTGAAGGAAAACAAGACCGATCTCACGGTCATGAGCGACTACACCCTTTTCGATATCTGCATCAAACGCCCCGCAAATGACGAGGATTTCCGCATGATATACGGCATCGGAGAATTCAAGTCCCAGAAATACGCCGCGGCGTTTATCGAAGCGGTCAGACAATATTCGCAGAAGGAATCGTGAAAGCTATGGATTACACCCTTCCGCTTCCTCCGCTTGCCCCGCCGGAGGAACAATGGATGTTTGCCGCCATCGCGCAGGCGAAGCTCTCCGCGCAGGAGGGCGAGGTGCCGGTCGGCGCGGTGGTGGTGAAGGACGGGGAGATCATTGCCGCCGGGCGCAACCGACGCGAGAAGGACAGGAACGCGCTGGCACACGCCGAATTGGAGGCCATCGGCGAGGCCTGCCGGATTCTCGGCGGCTGGCGGCTGTGGCAGTGCGAATTATACGTGACGCTGGAGCCTTGCCCCATGTGCGCCGGCGCGATCATCAACGCGCGGCTGCAGCGGGTGGTTTACGGCGCGCCGGACAGGAAGGCAGGCTCCTGCGGTTCGGTGATCAATCTCTTCGACCTGCCCTACAATCATCATCCGGAGCTGGTCGCCGGATTCATGGGGGAGGAATGCGGCGCGCTGCTGACCGCATTCTTCCGCGAGATGAGAAGGAAAAGAAAGGACGGATCTGCATGAATATTCTGGAAGCGTGGAAAAACAAGATTGTTTTCGGCTTTTATCATCATCCCGTAGCCGTATGGCCTGAGATGGAGGACGCGGGCTTTTCGGTGCGGCTTTTTGCCAACGGAACGCTGGTGTACCAGACCTATTGTCTGAATGTCAAGTGTGAGCCGACTGTCGCGGTTTCCGGCAGGGCCGCGCTCGGCGGGGATTCCGCGGACAGAATTGCCCGCATTCTGGCGGGCTATGCAAAGGAGATCGACGCGCTGCCGGCATTCACCAGCAACGGCTCCCGCGACGGCACATTCTACGATTTCGTATTCCGCGGTCAGTACGTCAGCTCATCGGGAATTCAGCGCACCGACCTTTCCGCGATTATGCGTGACAATCCGGAATACTACGAGAAATACCGCTTCGATATGGAGGACGAAAACACGATTCTTTCGATTTTTACGAAGATCGCGGACGCCATGCGGCAGGACGGCGTGGAGCTTTTTCTGAATCACCTGATTGTCGGCGGCGAAAAAATCATATAACATAAAAAAAGCGGCCGTCTGTCTGATCCGGCGTACAGGATTCAGCAGACGGCTGTGTTTTTTTTTGAAGGAAATGAGATCAGTTGACAGCCTTTTCGATGTCGTCGGCGGCGGATTCCATCCAGTCGCCTTCAAACAGCTCAATAAGGCCGTTGTCGCATTGATTGGCGAGAACCGGGTCAAGCGGCAGCTTGGCAAGCACCTTCAGGCCGGATTCGGCGGCGACCGCGTCGGTCTTGCTCTCGCCGAACACATTGATTTTCCGGCCGCAGTCGGGGCATTCGACATAGCTCATGTTCTCCACAATGCCGAGAATCGGAATGTCCATCAGCTTCGCCATATTGACCGCCTTGGAAACGATCATGGAAACCAGCTCCTGCGGCGAGGTGACAATGACAATGCCGTCGAGCGGCAGCGACTGGAAGACCGTCAGCGGCACGTCGCCGGTTCCGGGCGGCATATCGACGAACATATAGTCCACGTCCTTCCAGATGACGTCGGTCCAGAATTGCTTGACCGTGCCGGCAATGACGGGACCTCTCCAGACGACGGGATCGGTTTCGTTTTCAAGAAGCAGGTTGACTGAAATCATCTGAATGCCGGTCTTGGTGATGACCGGAAGGATATACTGCTCGGTGCCGTGCGCCTTCTCCTTTATGCCGAACGCCTTGGGAATGGAAGGTCCCGTGACGTCCGCGTCAAGTATGGCGGTCGTGAAGCCCCGGCGGTTGAAGGTGACCGCCAGCAGGGAGGTGACAAGGGACTTGCCCACGCCGCCCTTGCCGCTGACCACGCCGATGACCTTTCTGACGCGGCTCAGGTCGTTGAGCTTCTCAAGAAAGTCCTCTTTCGACGGCTGACGGCTGGAACAATTGGCGGAACAGGTGCTGCAATCGTGTGTACATTCGCTCATGGTTGAAACTCTCCTAAAGTTTTGATGTTATCTATTATTATATCGCATTCACACGGAAATAGCAATAGTTTTTTTGGCTGCGCGTGAAGGCTTATGGCAGTGCTAAAGCTGCGGATAGTGATTCAGAATGGGAAGTCATCCGAAAGGCAGGGCAGCGTCACATAAATGGCGCTGCCCTGCGGGATGAAAGGAATTTACATTTTTTCGTGGGCGGAACGGGCGATTACGTCGAGCTGCTGCTCGCGGGTCAGGTCGATGAACTTGACCGCGTAGCCCGAAACGCGGATGGTGAAGTTGGCGTATTCCGGCTTTTCGGGATGCTCCATGCAGTCCCTGAGCTTGTCGATGCCGAACACGTTGACGTTGAGATGATGCGCGCCCCTGTCAAAGTAGCCGTCCAGCACGTGCCAGAGATTGTTGATTCTCTCGTTCTCGGTGTGTCCGAGCGCGTCGGGGCTGATGGTCTGGGTATTGGAAATGCCGTCGAGCGCGTATTCATAGGGCAGCTTGGCGACGGAATTGAGCGAGGCGAGAAGGCCGTTTTTCTCCGCGCCGTAGGCGGGATTCGCGCCGGGGGCGAAGGGTGTAAACGCCTTGCGT
>CADCON010000018.1 GCA_902803035.1 uncultured Ruminococcus sp. | reverse complement strand
TCTTTTTTTTTTTTTTTTTTTTCAGCTCGTCAAGAGCGACGGGGAGGCAGCCCTTCTTGATATAGACCTTTTCAGGCACTCTGAACCACAGCATATTTTCTCTCCTCTCAGCGACCGTCTTGATATTCAGCAGGTGCTTGACACCCACGTTTTCGGAAACCGAATTGCCGCCCCATGAGCCGCAGCCCAGCGTGAGCGAGGGGGCGAGCCTGAAGTTGTAGATGTCGCCGATGCCGCCGTGGGAGGAGGGTGTGTTGACGAGAATGCGGCAGGTCTTCATTCTCGCGCTGAATTCGTCGATTTTGGCGGTTTCAGTGAGGGCGTTGCAGTAGAGGGAAGCGGTGTGTCCGTAGCCGCCGTCCGCGATGAGCTGCTCCGCCTTGGCCAGCGCGTCGCTGAAGTCCTCCGCCCTGTACATCGCCAGAACGGGAGAGAGCTTCTCATGGGCGAATTCCTCGGAGATATCGACGCTTTCGACCTCGCCGATGAGAACCTTGGTGGATTCGGGAACCTCCACGCCCGCGAGGGACGCGATGGTGACCGGCCGCTGTCCGACGATTCTGGCGTTGAGAGAGCCGTTGATGATCATGGTCTTGCGGACCTTATCTTTTTCATCGTCGCTGAGGAAGTAGCATCCTCTGGCGGCAAATTCCGCGCGTACCGCGTCATAGATTTCCTTGTCGACAATGACCGACTGCTCGGAAGCGCAGATCATGCCGTTGTCAAAGGTCTTGGAATGAATGATGGAATTGACCGCGAGAAGGATGTCCGCCGACTTGTCAATGACGGCGGGGGTATTGCCCGCGCCGACGCCGAGAGCGGGCTTGCCGGAGCTGTAGGCGGCCTTGACCATGCCGGGACCGCCGGTGGCGAGGATGATGTCGGATTCCTTCATGAGAAGATTGGTCATTTCCAGCGAGGGAACGTCGATCCAGCCGATGATGCCTTCGGGCGCGCCGGCCCTGACCGCCGCTTCAAGCACGAGCCTGGCTGCCGCGATGGTGCTCTTTTTGGCTCTGGGGTGCGGGCTGATAATGATGCCGTTTCTGGTTTTCAGGCAGAGAAGCGTCTTGAAGATAGCGGTGGAGGTGGGATTGGTGGTGGGAATGACCGCGGCGACCACGCCGATCGGTTCGGCAATGCGCCGGATGCCGAACGCCTTGTCCTCTTCGATGACGCCGCAGGTGCGGGTGTCCTTGTAGGCATTGTAAATATACTCCGCTGCGTAATTGTTCTTGATGACCTTGTCCTCCACTACGCCCATGCCGGTTTCCTCCACAGCCATCTTGGCGAGGGGGAGCCTTGCCATATTGGCGGCGGTGGCCGCCGCGAGGAAGATTCTGTCGACCTGCTCCTGGGTGTAGGTTGCAAAGATCCTCTGAGCCGCTCTGACCTCTGCGAGCTTCTGTTCCAGCGCGTCCACGCTGTCAACTGTCAGGTAATCTGCCATAGTGAATAACTCCAATCTTTGGTTATTATGTAACGCTTTCGCGCCCCCTTTTTCAGGCGGCGGAAGAAAGCATCACTTCTTCAGTATTATTATAAACAAATGCCGCCGGAAATTCAATCTTTTTTTTGAAAACAAAACTCAAATTTGTGTATAATTTTATTAAAATATTTATTATGGACACACTTTATACAAATTTGGGTGTTATACTATAAGTGCAATGAAAGGTGGTGTGAGAATTATGAGAAGAAATGTGATGGCGGCATTCGCGTTGTCGCTCAGCATTGTGGGCACGGTGATCTCCATCACCGGCATCGTTCTTGCCGCGTGCGGACTTGCCGGCAGCAAGCGTTTATACAGACATTAGTTTTTCCTCCAATTGAAAGCCGGATCGGGGCGACTGCGTTTGGTCAGATTGTCCCGGTCCGGCTTTGTTTTTTGTGTGATGTATGAAGTTTTATATGGTGTGCAGGGAAATCCGCACCTTGTCGGCGATGATAGCGATGAATTCGCTGTTGGTGGGCTTTCCCCTCGAATGATGAATGGTGGATCCGTAGTAGGAGCCGAGAAAGTCAACGTCGCCGCGGTCCCACGCAAGCTCTATGGCGTGGCGCATGGCCCTTTCGACTCTGGAAGGCGTCGTGAGGAAGATTTCCGCCACATCCGGATAAAGACGTTTGGTCACGTAATTGATGATGTCCGGATCGCCGACGGTCAGAATAATGGCTGTGCGGAGGTACTGATAGCCCTTGATGTGCGCCGGCACGCCTGTTTTGTGGAGAATATCCGTGATCACAAGCTCCAGCTCCGTGCGCGGCAGGGGAGCCTGTTTTCCGGATTCGGCAGGGGAGGAGGGCAGGGCGGCTTCCGGATTCCGACAAAGAACCGAGCAGATGGTGCCAGGCGGAGTGGCGTCCGAAATCACGGCGGCAATGCCGGAGCGGTACAGCTCACGTTCCAGCCGGTAGGAAATAAATTCGCACATGGCGACCAATACGGGGCGGGAGCGTCCGGGCCTGACGAAAGCGGACTTCACATACGTCACAATATCGGTTTTTCCCACGAAGAGATCCATTACCAGAATGGCGGGGCTGTATTCTTCCATCGCCTGTGTGAACGCGGCTTCGGTGTCCGGCACACAAATGATGCGTCCCATCATACCGCGAAGCATCTCACATTCTGCCGGGGTGGAATAATGCATTCGGCTGAGGAGCCAATCCTTGTTCTTTTGTGTCATTACGATGTTCAGATTGGTGTACATAAACACATCTCCCATTGTATTTTGCCGAAAACTGCGCCGTTATCGGCATTTGTTCACTGTATGCCGGCATAAGTTCCGTGAATAATGCTATCACGAAAAAGACGTTTTTTCAACTTTTTTCTTGTTTCCGGGCGGCGGGAAACCGCAAATTGTGTGACTGGACAACCGACGGATCATGCCGCCGCGAAACCGCTGTTTTCTGTCGGATCGGAGGGAAAGAACCCGTCCGGGCAAAAAACGCGGGGAGAAACTGTTGCTTTCCGACAGTATTTTTCATTCCTCCCACCGGCGACTGATTTTTGGAAGACGTTATGATATTTCAGCATCTGAGATTTTTTACTCGTAAAGCGTCAAAAATTGTCCGTAATGACCGCTTCTTGCGCGTAACTGTGCTTTTAGACGGGATTTTCTGATACGTAAAAACAAAATGAAGCACCTGACTCCGGGTGAGGGAAAATGTCGGCGGCAGTTGTTCACCGGGACAATGCCCGCGATTTCATGGCAAAAAACCGGGGAGCGGCCGCGTGGGCAGCCTTTCCCCGGTGGCGTCAGAGAATGATGCAGATCAGACCGCTGCATCCCTCATTGATGATGCGTTCGATGGTTTCGCGCATTTTGTCGCGCGCGTCGACCGGCATTTTGCTGAGCTTGTTGTGAAGTCCCTCATTGACCAGCTCGTGAAGCGATTTGCCGAAGATATTGGATTGCCAGATGGAGGACGGCTCCTCCTCGAAGCCGCGCAGAAGATACCTGACCAGATCCTCCGACTGCTTTTCCGATCCGACGATCGGGGCGACCTCGGTGGTGATACAGGTCTTGATGATGTGCAGCGACGGCGCGGAAGCGGTCAGCCGCACGCCGTACCTTCCGCCCTGCCGCATCAGCTCCGGCTCCTCCAGTGTGAGTTCGTCCATGGAGGGCATGACAATGCCGTAGCCGGTGCGTTCCACCTCATCGAGAGCGTCGCTCAGCCTGTCGAATTTTGTCTTGACGGCCGCCAGCTCCGTGATGGAATGCATGAGGTCGGACTGATTCCTGATCTGAAGTCCCGTCTGCTCGCCGATGATCTTGTAGAAAAGATCCGGCTGAAGCTCCGCGCTGACCCTGACCTTTCCCGTGCCGAGGTCGATATTCCGGGTGGAGGCGGAAGCGACGTACTGATCGGCGGCGAGGGCATTGACCAGCCCGTTGATTTCCCGTATGCGGCGAATGCCCTTGGCGGCGGCGCGGAGCGTTCCCATGATGTCGGCGCGCAGCCAGTGGTCGCGGCCGAGGGTGTTGATCCACTGCGGCATATCGATGGCGACCGAGCGCAGCGGGAATTCATACAGCACCTCGGAAAGCACCGACTGAATCTCGCTTTCGCTGATTTCCTGACAATTGACCGCCATGACCGGCACGCCGTATTTGTCGGTGAGACGCGCCGCCAGCTCTCCGCATTCCGGCTTGGACGGGTCGGCGCAGTTGAGAAGAACGGCGAAGGGCTTCCGGATTTCCTTCAGCTCATTGATGACGCGTTCCTCTGCCTCTTCGTATTCCTCGCGGGGAATATCGCTGATGCTGCCGTCGGTGGTGACCACCAGTCCGATGGTGGAATGCTCGGTGATGACCTTGCGGGTGCCGATTTCGGCAGCGAGATTGAAGGGGATTTCCTCATCGAACCACGGCGTCTTGACCATTCTGGGCGCGTTGTTCTCGATGTACCCCAGCGACGACGGAACGATGTAGCCCACGCAGTCGATCATTCTCACCCGGAAGGAAGCCGTGTCGTCAAGACTGATCTCGATGGCTTCCTCCGGGATGAATTTCGGCTCGGTGGTCATGATGGTGCGCCCGGCAGCCGACTGCGGCATTTCGTCGGTCGCGCGCTCCACCTTGTACTTGCTGCTCATGTTGGGAATGACCAGCGTTTCCATGAATTGCTTGATGAAGGTGGATTTGCCCGTCCTCACAGGCCCGATGACGCCTATATAAATATCGCCGCCGGTACGCTCGGCGATGTCTTTGTAGATTTGGTTGTTTCCCATGTTTTTCATGCGCTCTCCTTCCGGCATTTATCTTTACGCGGTGACAATGAGAAGTCTGCTTTCGTCCACGACGTCGGAGTCCAGACCGTTGTCCAGCCTGATGGATTCCACGGAGGAATTGTATTCGCGGGCGATGTCCCACAGCTCTTCCCCCGCTTCGGCGAAGCAGAGTACCGCGGCGGGGCGGTTTTCCTCCGGCTTCGGACGGCTCTCGTCCAGCTCGACCGCGCTGACCGCCCGCGCGGAGATATCCTCGAAAAGCGCGCAGTGCAGGCAAAGCTCCGCCTGAATCTCCAGCCGGTTGTCCCCCGTGACGGTGTATCCGCACGATCTGACCGCCACGCGGCATTCCGGGCGGAGGGAATTCTCCTGTGCGCCGCGCGAAAGGCCGTATTCAAAGCGGACGTTCTTCTCGGTATAGACCACGCCGCGGGAAACGTCGCGCAGCAGCATCCCGACCGCCATGCTGCCGGTCACCGTGATCTTCCCGTCCCGGAAGGCGGCGCGGCTGTCGGTCACGCAGGCCCACAGGTCGCAGACGCTTTCAATGCGGATGTCGCCCGTGTCCACCGTCTGCTTCTGCACCGAAGTGTCATAGACGCTGCCGAGGAATTTCTCCAGTCTCATCTGTTTTCTGGCGCAGCTGACCTCATAGCTGACCGAATACGCGTCGCTGATCCAGCAGGCTGTGGTGTCGCTGTAGACGCGGATGTCGGCGGTGCCTCTGATTTCCACATCGACGCGGCGGTATTCGCCGTCGGAATCGGTGCGGGGCGATACCTCCAGCATATCGCAGCGGAGGGTCACGTCGGGCTGGCAGCTCTCGTCGATTCCCGGAAGGTCAAAGAACTGGCTGAAGGGAATCGTGATTTCCAGGCGTTCGGGGTCTGCGTCCTGCTCGGTGCAGTAGACCATGGTGAAGAACGCCTCGCCCCTGACGGTCACCTTGCCGGGCGCGCATTGGATTTCTTCGGGGCAGAGCACCGCGCCGCTGCGGATAATGGAGGAAATCGGGGCTTTGCCTTCGCTCAGCTCCACCGCTTCGCTGATGCCGAATCCCGCTCGCGTGCAGCAGACCAGATCGCTGATTTCGCGGGACTCCCTGCGAAGGCGCAGACCGTCGCCCTGCACGTCGCTGACGAGCTGATTTTCCCTGCGGCATACGGCGGTCATATGAATGGTGAAGGCACCGTGCACATCCAGTCTGCGCTGGCTGACGGCGCGGCAATTGACGTAATCGACGCGCGCGTCGGCGAGAAGGGTGACATTATCGGCGGCGTCATCGTAGGGCAGGCTGGCCCTGAACGGAAGATCCCTGTCGCAGCAGCGGATTTTCTTGTCGCGGTCGTCGAGATAGATGACCGACAGCCTGGCGAAGCCTTCGACGGCCAGCGAATCGGCATTCACCTCGCGCGATGTGATCATCGGTTCCAGACGGCATTTGAGCAGTCTGCCGATGTCGGGGCAGTAATCGGGCAGCGTGAGATCCGTATCCACCGCCTGCTCGCAGTTCCCCTCAAATAAAACCTCACTGGCGAATACCGCTTCGCCCGCAGCTTTACATTCCATGAGCTTCTCTCCTTTTGAGGAAGTACCTGTCGCTTTGGCACTTCTTTTGATTTCTGTCCCATTCATATTCACATCTCGTCCCGGATATGCATGAATTTTCGGATAAAACATTGACAAATCGCGCCAAATGATAGATAATACATGATGTAACTTATTCAATAAAGGAGTTTTTGGCAAATGGGTTATACTATCGCTGAAAAAATCATCAGGGCGCACCTCGTGGAGGGCGAGATGGTGCAGGGCACCGATATCGGCCTGCGGATTGACCAGACTCTCACGCAGGACGCGACCGGCACCATGGCGTATCTGGAATTCGAGGCAATGGGCGTTCCGCGAGTCAGGACGGAGCGTTCGGTCGCCTATATCGACCACAACACGCTTCAGACCGGCTTTGAGAATGCCGACGACCACCGCTTCATTCAGAGCGTGGCAAAGAAGCACGGCATTTACTTCTCCCGTCCCGGCAACGGCATCTGCCATCAGGTGCATCTGGAACGCTTCGGCATTCCGGGCAAGACGCTCATCGGCTCCGACAGCCACACCCCGACCGGCGGCGGCATCGGTATGCTGGCAATGGGCG
>CADCON010000017.1 GCA_902803035.1 uncultured Ruminococcus sp. | reverse complement strand
CCCGAACGAATACCGCGCCTATCATCAACGCTATCTGATATGCGTGGCGCTGTGCGATTACGACGAGGCGCTGCGAACCTGTGAAAAAATGGTGGAAATCAAGCCAGCGGCGATTTCCTATCATCTGCTGGGCAGAGCGCAGTATTTGAAGGGCAATATGCAGGAATCCTTCAACAGCTTCGGACGCGCGCTTGAGATGAACAAGGACGTCAGCAGCTATGTCTACCGGGCAAGAATTCTCATTATGTACGAGGAATACGACGACGCGCAGGAAATCATCCATCTGCTCAGGGAAAACGGCATCAACTCGGACGGTGTGAAGTACTGCGAATCGCTCATTCTGAACGAAAGGGATGACAAGGAGGACGAAGCCAAGGCGATCTGGCAGGAAATTCTCGACGCGGACGCAAAGGGCGAAGGCAACTGCGAATTCTTCTATGAGCTGTGCAACGACATGGTGGTCTACTTAATCCGCCACGGCGGGAGCCCGGACGAAATGATTGCCGTTATCGACCGCGGACTCAAGGTGCGGAGCGACTATGCCCCGCTGCTGATGAACAAGGGATATATCCTCGACGAATTGATGGATAAGCACGAGGAAGGACTCGCGTGCTACCGCGCGGTGTATGATTCCTGTCCCACTCACACAAGGGTGTGCGGCAGAATGGGCGGCATCTATTACTACGATCTGCACGATTATCCCGCCGCACTTTCATTCTTCACGCAGCAGGAGAAACGGTCCGACAGTGCCTATTGCCAGATCATGCTGGGCAACTGCCTGAGTATGGCCGGAAAATTTGACGAAGCGGAGCCGCATTACAAGGCGGCTCTTGCAATGGAATCCGACGCCGAGAGGGTTTACAGGGATTACATTGATATGCTCATGCGCTGCCGCCGGTATGACGATGCGCTTGCGCTGGCGCAAAAGCTCGTCGGGCTGGCGGGCGAACGCGCGTATAACAGAAGATTAGAAGCGCAGATTCTGGCGCGCATGGGCCAATATGCCGAAGCCGCCGCGATTCACATGGAGCTGTACGAGAAAAACAAGGACATTCCGGAGATTGAAAGCGCCGCCGATATGTATATCATTGGCGGCATGACCGACCGCTTCCTCGCCCTGCTCAAGCAGTACAAGGCGGAGCTGGGGGACGTTTACTTCAAACTGATGGAAAACTATTCCTCCGCCATCGGCAAAGATTCGCTCCAGCTGAAAAGCATCCGCAGTATAAGCGAGGACCGACTCCGCTGGCGGCTGCTCGCAGATTACTACTACGACCGCCGCGACAACAAAAAGGCACTCGAAGCCATCGAAAAGTATTTCGCCGAAGAGCCGGACAGCATTATGTCCCGCTTCATTCCCATTGTCTGCCGCAAGCGTCTGGGTATTACCGAAGGGCTTGACGCGCTGTTTGACGAGGGCATGAGGGCGCAGGAGCAAAACAACACCCCGCTGTACCTGCCGCTTTACATGACGAAGGTCGCCTATCTGCTCATCGCCATGGGTCGTTACGACGAAGCGAAGGAATGCATCGACAAGGCGTTCGCCGCCCCGCTCTGCCATCACTGCCGCTTCCGGGGCTGCGTGGACGGCTACGACGCGCTGGGCGAATATTACGAAGCGCTCGGCGATTACAACAACGCTGCGCTCGCCTGTCTGGAGGGGCAGAAGCTCTCGCCCTTTGACAGCGATCTGGCGGTTCGTCTGCGCCGCCTTCGCAAGGAACACAAAAAGGAGTTACGTAAGGATTTACAGAAATGATCATAGGAATTGATTTAGGAACCACCAACAGCCTTGCCGCCTATTATGACGGGAAGACCGCCCGCGTCATCCCCAACCGTCTGGGGGAACACCTGACCCCTTCGGTGGTCAGCGTGGACGACGACGGCACCATTCTTGTAGGAAAAACCGCGCTTGCGAGGGGGCTTCGCCACCCGCTGACCGCCGCCGCGGTCTTCAAGCGCAGCATGGGAACCGACCGCGAGTACAATCTCTGCGGCCAAAAATTCCGCGCGGAGGAATTGTCCTCCTTCGTGCTGCGTTCGCTGAAGGAAGACGCGGAAACGTATCTGAAATGCAGGGTGGACGAAGCGGTCATCAGCGTCCCCGCCTACTTCAACGACCGCCAGCGCAAGGCGACCAAGCGCGCCGGAGAGCTGGCGGGGCTGAAGGTCGAGCGCATTGTCAACGAGCCGACGGCGGCAGCCATTGCCCACGGGCTTCTGGACAGGAAGGAACGCTCCCGCTACCTGATTTTCGATCTCGGCGGCGGCACCTTTGACGTGTCGATTCTGGAACGCACAGGCAAAATCATCGAAGTCCGCTCGGTGGCGGGGGACAATTTTCTCGGCGGCGAGAATTTCACCGACGTCATTGAGCAGCTCTTCTGCACCCGCTGCGGCGTTGATCCCGCGGCCATCACCGGAGAGGAACGCGCCAACCTGCGCGAGCGCGCCGAAAGCTGCAAGATATCCCTCTCCGGCGCGTCGTCCGCCGTCATGGAATGCAAAATAGGCGGCAAGGTCAAAACCCTGCGCCTGACTGAAAAAATGTACGAGGACGCCTGCCAGCCGCTCTTTGAACGCCTCATGCGTCCGGTCGAGCGAAGCCTGCGCGACGCGGGGATCCGTGTGTCGGACATCAGCGAAATCGTGCTGGTCGGCGGGGCCACCAAGGCTTCCGTAGTGCGGAAGCAGGCGGCGCGTATGTTCGGGCGGCTGCCGAATATCGATGTGAATCCCGATGAGGTGGTCGCCGTGGGCGCCGCCCTCCAATCCGCCATCAAGCAGCGCGCCGAGGGCATCCGCGAGGTCATTCTCACCGATGTCTGCCCCTTCACGCTGGGGACCGACGTGGTGATGAACAACGGATATTTTGAAGAGGGCGGGCATTTCATGCCCATCATCGAGCGCAACACGGTCATTCCGGTGAGCCGCGTGCAGACCTTCTACACCGTGTCGGACAACCAGCAGGCGGTGCGCGTACAGGTGCTGCAGGGCGAAAGCCGCATTGCGCGCAACAACCTGCTGCTGGGCGAAATCTGCGTTCCCTTGCCGCCGAAGCCGCGCGGAGAGGAATCCATCGACGTGACCTACACCTACGACGTCAATTCCCTGCTGGAGATCATCGTGAAGGTCAATTCCACCGGCTTCACCAAGAAGATGATCATTCGCGGCGAAGGGAACACCATGACCGAAGAACAGGCGCAGAAGCGCATGGAAGAGCTGAATTACCTCAAGATCAGCCCCCGCGAGCAGGAGGAAAACAAGCTGGCTCTCTTCCGCGCTGATCTGGCCTATGAGGAATGCACCGGCGACGAGCGCATCCTTCTGGGCAGGTATATCGACGCCTTCGAAGGCGCCATGCACAAGGGTGATAAGGAAGACACAGACCGCAGGCGTGAAGAGCTTCTCGAATTCCTCTCCGCCATCGGCAGATAACCGGACTGTTTTCATTGCAAATAAATAAGGAGCTTCACAGCGTGTCATCGGCGACAGTTGTGAAAGCTCCTTTTTTTGTATCATCCGGCAAAATCATTCCAGCAGCGCGAGAAGCTCTTCCCTGCTCATGCTTCCGATGGTGCCGAGTTCGCCGCTGAGAATCTCGTCGGCAAGATTCTGTTTGGATTCCTGAAGCTCCAGAATCTTTTCCTCCACGGATCCTTTGGCGATAATCCGGCAGACCGATACGATTTTTGTCTGTCCGATGCGGTGGGCGCGGTCGGTTGCCTGGTTCTGGGCGGCAAGATTCCACCACGGGTCGTAATGGATCACCACGTCCGCGCCGGTGAGATTCAGCCCGGTTCCGCCCGCCTTGAGTGAAATCAGAAAGACCGGGGTGCTGTCGCCATTGAATTTCTGCACGAGATCCAGGCGTTCCTGCTTCGGCGTGGCGCCGGTGATCTTGAAAAAAGAAATTCCATCGGCATTCAGATCGCTCTCCAGCAGCTCCAGCATGGACGTAAACTGCGAGAAGAGAAGCACCTTGTGCTCGCCCTCGATCGCGCTCTTGATCATTTCAATACAGACGGCGCGTTTGGCTGAATGACCCGTGTAATCCTCAAAAACGAGGGACGGATCGCAGCAGATCTGGCGCAGACGGGTCAGCTCGGCGAGAATCTGAATCTTGTTTTTCTTCACCTGCGCGCTGTCGCTTTCCTCCAGCATTCCCTTCATGTGGGCCACCTGCGCGTCGTAAAGGCGGCGTTGTTCCTCATCGAACGCCGCGTAGCGCACCTCCTCGATCTTGTCGGGAAGATCCTTGAGAACGTCGCCCTTGAGCCTCCGGAGAATGAAAGGCGAAGTCATTCGCCGGAGCTTTTCCGTCGCCTGGGGATCGGCATTCCGCGCGATAGGCATTTCAAGGTCCCTGCGGAAGGTTTCGTAGCCGTACAGAAATCCCGGCATCAGATAATCGAATATGCTCCACAGCTCGCTCAGGCGGTTTTCAATCGGCGTGCCGGTCAGGGCGAACCGGACGTCCGAATGGATCACCTTCAC
The DNA here is from genome assembly GCA_902803035.1 of uncultured Ruminococcus sp. GTDB lineage: Bacteria > Bacillota > Clostridia > Oscillospirales > Acutalibacteraceae > RUG762. The sequence continues at coordinate 1,456 of CADCON010000017.1, read as the reverse complement.
AGCCTTCGCCGCGGAGGTGGAATGATTCTTGATGTACTGCGCTTCATCGATGATTTCATAATGAAAACGCAGGTTTTCATACAGCGCAATGTCGCGCTTGAGAAGGTCATAGGACGTCACCGCGACGTCATACCGCGCAAGGCTTTCAATGATCTCCGCGCGCTCGGACTGATTGCCCGCCACCGCGACGGCCCGCAGTCCGGGTGAAAACCTTCTCAGCTCCTCCATCCAGTTGTAAATCAGCGAAGCGGGACACACTACCAGCGACGTGCCGCTTTTACCCTCCGCCTTCGCCGCGCTGAGCACCGAAATGACCTGCAGCGTCTTGCCGAGTCCCATGTCATCGGCGAGAATGCCGCCGAATCCGAATTGATCCAGCGTCCGCAGCCACCGGTAACCGAATATCTGATAATTTCTCATAACGCCCTGCAAATGCTCCGGAATCTCAAATTCCGATTCATCCACCGTCTTGAAGTCCTTGATAATGCGCTTGAAGCGCGCGTCACGGCTGACGCGCAGCGATTCGCATTTTTCCGAAAGCCGGTCGAGATACAGCGCGCGGTAGAGCGGCAGATTCACGCTGCCCGCGGCAAGCTCGGCGGGGGTCAGCCGGACAGCGTCCGCCATCTCGCTCAGCTCGGCAATGGACGGGCCGATGTCGACGAATTCCCCGCTTTTCAGCCTGTGAAAACGCTTTTTCCTGCGGTAGCTCTTCAGGATGTCGGCAAGCTCCTTCATGGAGATACCGTCCGATTCAATCGTGAGGTTCATCAGATCCCCGGACACCGACACGCCGACCTTCACCGGTATTCTGCGGCGGATGGTCAGCGCGCGGAAGCTGTCGGTGCAATTGACCTCACCCCGCTTCAGCAGCTCGCTGACGCCCTCGGAAAGCAGCCGGTAGGCAGCGTCGTCGCTCTGTTCACAGCAGAAGACGCCTTTCTCGCCGTCATACCGCGGGAAATATTCCCGGACCACATCTATGACCTCCGCTTCCCGCTGAAGGTCGCGCATGGCCGGTCGGTCGGTTCCGCCGGAATTTCCTCCCGCAACGGCGAATTCCTCCGCGCCGTACCGCACAGCCGCGCGGCAGGTCAGAAGTCCGTTGTCGTAGTCCAGATAAAACGCCGGCTCGGCTTCAGGCGGAAGGTACGCCTCTATCGCCTCCGTATCGGATTCCCGCACATTCACCATGCCGCGCAGCTTCGGAAGGACGCTGTAGCAGAATTCGGCCAGATTGTTTCTCCCCACCTTGAATGAAAAATCACCGCCGCGCAGCAGCTCCATCAGGGGGGCGAGCTGTTTCTCACTGTCGGGCGGAACGCGGCAGAGGCGTCCGCCGTCAATAAAATAATCGTATTCCGAACCGCTGATCAGCACGGGGGACCTTCCGCAGGCGGTTATGCCGTGGAATACGCCGTCCTCGTCAACGTCCTTGTGAATCTCCAGCGTGATT
>CADCON010000016.1 GCA_902803035.1 uncultured Ruminococcus sp. | reverse complement strand
TGAGGGCGTATTCCTCAGGGGATCGGCGGTCTGCGAGGGCATTTCCAAGGCCGTATCGCTTCTCGGACAGTACCTGGGACTGAATATTCCTGTCGTCAAGGGCGAAGCGGCGCAGGACGGCGTGCATTATGAACCGCACGCATGGAACCTTGTGTATTTCGGGGGGAACTGCGCCCATCTCGACGTCACGTGGGACATCAATCTCAGTACGCCGCTCAAATTCACCCGCTACGATTATTTCTGTCTGCCCGATGTGGATATGCGGATCGACCATTCCTACGGCGGTCTGCCTGCCTGTGTCCACGGCAGGGGATTGAGTTTCTTTGAGCGTTCCCACAGGGAATTTCAGGACATCGACGCCTGCAAGCATTTCATCTCGGAAAAGCTGGGCGAGAAATCAGATGTGATTTACTTCAAATGCGTCAACAGGAATACGCCGCCCGATGTAATCGGCAAGCGCATGGACGACGCCATCAAGAATATGCTCCGGCTGCGCTCGCTCTTCATGTTCAATCTGGAGATGAGCCATAATCTTCAACAGGGTGTGTTTTTCTATCGTGTGCTCAAAAGGCTTTAAGTGACGGAATGATTGTAACGGTTGTCAAAATCCGACCGCTTCAGCGTGTGAATTTGTAAATTAACACTGTGTACATCAATTTCATCCGCATTGTGGTATAATAACAGTAACTATTTTTGGGAAGGAAGATGTAAAGATGCCCATGCTTGAAAAGGGACAGGCACTCAAAACCACTGCCGGCGTCCGCATTGTTGTGGAAGAGCTTCTCGGCGAAGGCGGTCAGGGCGAAGTCTACCGCGTGGACTACAACGGCGAAAAAAAGGCTCTCAAATGGTATAAACCGGAGACTCTCAGGGATCCGATTCTCTTTTATGACAATCTCAAAAACAATGTGGCCAAAGGCTCCCCCGACAGGGCTTTTCTGTGGCCGGAGGCGGTCACGGAATATTCCGGCGGCACCTTCGGCTATGTGATGGGACTCAAGCCGGAAGGGTATTATGAGCTCAGCAAGATTCTCGGCTCCAGAAAATGTAATTTCGTTTCCTTTAAAGCGGCAGCCGAAGCCTGCATACGCATAGTATCCGCGTTCCGCATTCTGCATAATAACGGCTACAGCTATCAGGACCTCAACGACGGCAATTTCTTCATCAATCCGCAAACCGGCGACGTGCTGATCAGCGATAATGACAATGTCGCCAAAAACGGAACACACACCGGCATTCTGGGCAAGCCGAGATATATGGCGCCTGAGATTGTCAACGGCAAGGGCAGCGTCCTTCCGGACACCCAGTCCGACCGGTATTCCCTTGCCTGCATTCTGTTCCTGATTCTCTTCACCAATCACCCGCTGGAGGGCAGCCGTTGGGTCATGGCTACCTGCATGACCGACGAATTTGCCGAGAAGCTCTACGGCAAGGCTCCTCTCTTTATCTTTGACCCGAATGACAGGGGCAACGCTCCTGTGAGAAACATTCAGGTGGGGGTACTGCAGCGGTGGATCTATATGCCCGAATATCTCAAGAGCAAATTCGTGGCGGCGTTCAGCCAGGAAGCACTGAAGAATCCCGGCAAACGCCTGAGGGAGCTTGACTGGCTGCAGGTGCTTGTGAGATTCAGGAGCGACATTGTCCGCTGCGTCTGCGGCAATGAGGTCTTTATCCAGAATGCGGCGACCACCAAGTGCGACGCCTGCGGCAAGCCCGTGGCAATCACCCATACGATCGGACTTCCGGGGTATTCCATTACCGCGGCGGGAGGTTCCCGTGTCTACAGATGTATGCTCGGCACCTGTAATGCCGACGAAGCCCTTCGCCCCGTGGCCTGTGTGGTCACCCGCAAGGACAAACCCGGCGTGATGGGATTCAGGAATATGAGCGGTCTGATTCTCAACGCGACCACGCCGAGCGGCAAGCCGAAGCAGATTCATCCGGATGAAATCATTCCCTTCATTCCCGGTATTGTCATCGAAGCGTTTGAAAAGAAAATCGAACTGAAATAGCAGGACGGTTTATTCTTCCATCATTTATTCATCAGTCATTAAAAAATCATTTTTTCAGGAGGTATTTTACCATGCCAAGTACAGAAGGTGTTATTGTCAAGAAGGTTCTCCCGCTTATTTATGTGATCGACACATCGGGAAGTATGTTCGGCGACAGAATTGCAAGCGTCAACGAAGCCATTCACGAGCTGGAGCCGGTTCTCCGTGAGAAGGTCGGCGAGATTCCCGAAGCGGAAATCAAGATTGCCGCGCTCACGTTTTCTTCCGGCGCACAGTGGCTCACCACGAACGGCCTTGTTTCGCTCGACGACTTTTTCTGGAATGACGCTACCGCCGGTGGTCTGACCGATCTCGGCGCGGCGCTCAAGGAGCTTGACCAGAAGCTCAGCCGCAGTTCCTTCCTTGTGAGCGACACAGGCTTCTGCGCACCGGTCATCATTTTCATGAGCGACGGCGAGCCGAACGACAACTGGGAGAAGGAGCTTGAGAATATCAAGGCCAACAACAGATGGTTCCAGGTGGCGAGAAAAATCGCCATTGCGATCGGCGAGGATGCGAATATCGGCATTCTCACCAAGCTCGTCGGCAACAATGAAGCGGTGGTCCAGACCAGTGATCTGGAGACCCTCAAGAGAATGATCATCGCGGTTTCCGTTTCCGCTTCCATGCTGGCAGGATCCTCACGAATGGCGGGTGACGCGGCGAGCGGCTCCATGATTCTGGAGGCGGCCACGACCAATCTGGACGCCGACACCTACACGGTCGCGCCGGAAGTGGCTGATTTCGACGGTCCCGACGTCATGGCTGGCGGCGGAGATGTCTGGAGCGACAGCGAGGACTGGAACTGATATGCTTGGTATCTTTAAAAGGTCGGATGCTCCGCAGTACGAGCTTTTTTGCTGCTCGGTGCGCGGGGCAAGCCATATCAGAAAGGATACACCCTGCGAGGATTACGGCATAAAGCTGGACGCGGGCGACATAAAGCTGTTTTCCGTTGCTGACGGACATGGCGATCCGAATTGCATCCGCAGCTCCACAGGCTCGGAGTACGCCTGTAAAATTGCGGGCGAGGCTCTTGAAAGCTTTGCGAGAAGCGTTGCCGCCAACGGATTTGAGGAACGTCTTTTTGACAGGGCAGATTGTTCCCTGCTGATGGACAGGCTCATCCGCAGCATTGTCGGCAAGTGGATCAGCGCGGTCGATGATGATTTCGCGGCAAACCCTCTCACCGAAGAAGAATACAGCACCGCCTTCCGTCTGGGCGACGAATACCGCAGAGGCGTGAAGATCGAGAGAATGTACGGCACGACGCTGATTGCGGGTCTTCTAACGGAAAGATACCTGCTGCTCCTTCAGCAGGGCGACGGACGCTGTGTGGTCTTCAACAGTGACGGAACGGCGTCGCAGCCGATTCCATGGGACGACCGCTGTGTCGGCACGGCGACGACGTCGCTTTGTGACGCGGACGCCGCGGGCAGTGTGCGCTATCATGTGATCAATCTGGAAGAAAATCCGGTGATTGCCTGCATTGCCGGCACCGACGGCGTGGAGGACAGCTTCCCCACCTCAATGGAGAAGACGCACGCCTATTACAGAAACATGATCATGGAAGCCTGTGAAATGGGCACGCAGGTCATGGAAAAATCGCTTTCCGACGATCTCAGCGATCTCAGCCGTCAGGGCAGCGCGGACGATGTGACGGTCAGCGGCTTTGTGGACGTGCGGCGCGCTTCGAAATTCGCGGCTGAATTCGCAGCAGCCAATTTGATTGTGAATACGCGGGACGAGCTTGCCGTGGTCAACAGCCGAATCAAGTCCATGGAGAGCGGGGGAATGCTGGAGCATCTCTCCAAGCTGTACGACGGACTGGCTTTATCGTACAGGACGTCGCAGGAGCGGTTCACGGAACTTGACGCACAGTGCCGCGCGCTGGAGGAGAAGATTGCCGCTCACGAGCAGGGACTTCCTGACGCCGACAAAATGCCGTCGCAGTTCATGGAGTTTGTTGCCAAGCTCCGTTTCTCAGGAGATCTGCTTTCACCCGCCAAGAAGGAGCTGGAGCGGCTGACCGCTCTGCGCGAGGAAGCCAAGCGGGAATACGACGAGGCTTCCGCCAAAATGAAGGACGCCGAAGAAAAATACCTTCCCCGCAAGGAGCGGTACGACGCCCTTCTCGCCCAGAAGGCGGATATTCTCAGGCGTCTGAGCGAGCTGGAAGAAAATAACAACTGACAATAATTATAAATCGATAACGCCGCCCCGAATAAAGGGAAAGACAGAGCGCGTTTTTTGAGCTGCGCTGTCCATGACCGGTTCGGGGCGGACGGTACGGGAGCGTGACAAGATGGAGGCAAATATAATTCTCTGCCGCTGCGGAAAATGCAGCAAGATTTTCGGCATCAGGGTCGAGAGAATGAGCGACGGCGACTGGTGGCGCACGTGGGCGTTCCCCATCTCCGAAAAGAACGCGAAGCATGAGGGATTCGACCGGAATGTGATCCGCGGCAATATGTATGAAACCGCCGAGTATCCCGGTTGTCCCTACTGCGGGACACATGATTTTGTGCAGTGCGGCTACTGCGGCAGGATCAACTGCTGGAATCATGAGCCTGCGCTCACCTGCGCGTGGTGTGGCAAGCTGATGGATCACATCGTGACGGCCGATGACAAATTTGACGTTTCCGCCAATCAGTTCTGACGCGACGGACTGCGTACAAAGCGACGCATTGGCAATATTGAAGTTTAAAGAATTGAAGGATGTGCAGTCAGAGTGAAATGTAATGCCTGCATGAAAGAATGGAGCGGCACTCCCGAAGATGTCAGGTGTCCGTTCTGCGGGGCGGATCTCGGCAAGGGGGGCGGTCAGCATGATGTCCCCGGCGTGATCGCCTTTTTGATAAAGAAGGAGGGCGTGGACATTCTTCTCCGCCCGGACACGGTGACGGCGTTTATTTCCGATCTTGTCCGGGAACACGAGCGCGACAAGAAGCTCATGCGGGTGGGTACTGCCAACGGCGTGCTGCAGCGCGCTCATGCCATTCTCATCGAGCCGAAGCGTTCCCAGCGCGAGATCATGGTGCTGGATATGAAACAGCATCTGATAGACAGTGCGTTTCTCTCAGAGCGGAACGCAGAGGAACTGGTCATAATGACGCTTGCTGGCATAGGGCTTCCAGAACTGGCAAGCGTGTTGAGAAAAGCCGGAAACACCGGGGTGTCCGCCCAAACTCCCGACAAAAAGGAACCTTCCGGGAAGCGGACTCCGGAAAAAGCGCGGGAACCTTCCATTCCAAAGAGCGACAAACCGCTGAATGTCAGGAAACCGCCTGTTTTGAAAAGTCAGAACGGGAAATTCACCATTCAATCTATCAGGACATTCGCTTATGATGGCAGTCATTATGCCGCCCGCAAGGTGCGCGGTCCGCTATTCCTGAAGGGGGAAACCCGCATGGTCGGCATTCTGCTGTCGTTTGATCCTGTGCAGGAAACGACGGACGCGTCGGTGGACTGGCAGATTTTCCGTCAGGACGGCACCTCTGTATCCGGTCCCGTTCACGGTTCCGCAGTGCTCAATGCGGGCAATACGGACTTTTATCAGGGCTGGGGCTGGCAGCAGCCGGGCAGATGGGAAGTCGGAAGGTACTATATCAAGGCAACTATGAACGGTTCCGCGCCGGTTACTACCTATTTTGAAGTAGTGGACGGAAAGTTTGACAATCCGGTTCTCACGATGTACGGTGCAAGGATCTTCACAGCGGGATCAGTACCGCCTCCGATGAAGGAAAGGGTTTACTCTGATTCCTTCGCGGTAAATGCCGCTTGCAGAATCTATTTTGAAATCAGCCTGAGAGCTGTCGACAGATCCCTGTACACCACCATCAATTACAGGATTCTCGGTCCGGACGGAGAAATCTGGGCCAATTACGCCGAACCGGTGCGTTTTCAGGTAGGTTCCGACCGCTGCTGGACAGGCTACGGTTGGGACGTTCCCGGTCACTGGAAGAAGGGGCGGTATGTCTATGAGCTTTCTATCGGGCAAAATGGCAGCGTGCTCAGCGGCGTATTTGACATTATCTGAGTGCGGCGGTTCACCTTTCAGTTAATTGATGAATATGATGATAATGCGGCAGGTCAGCCCTTCTGCTGCCTGCCGTTTCTGTTTTCAGACGTGTGCAGAAAAAAAAAGAGAAAAAAATAAAAAAAACACTTGACTTTTGGATTCAGATAGTGTAATATATATGACGACACTGAGAGCGGAAAGCAATAATGCCTATATTTCTTCACGCTTTTTGTGTATTCATGAAAGAGGGAGCATAGCTCAGCTGGGAGAGCATCTGCCTTACAAGCAGAGGGTCACAGGTTCGAGCCCTGTTGTTCCCACCAATCTGGCCCGG
>CADCON010000015.1 GCA_902803035.1 uncultured Ruminococcus sp. | reverse complement strand
GTCACCGGCAAGCCCATCAAATTCGTCGGTACCGGCGAAAAGCAGGAAGACCTCGAACCCTTCTATCCCACCCGAATGGCGTCAAGAATTCTCGGAATGGGCGACGTTCTGAGTCTGATTGAGAAGGCGGAGCAGAATCTTGACGAGAAGAACGCCATGGAGCTTCAGCAGAAGCTCAAGACCAGCACCTTCGATTTCAATGACCTGCTGGCGCAGTTCCAGCAGATGAGAAAGATGGGGCCGCTCAAGAATCTCATTGCCATGATTCCCGGCATGAGCCAGCAGCTCGGCGACGTGGAGATTGACGACAGGATGATCGACCGCATCGAGGCCATCATTTATTCCATGACGCCGCGCGAGCGCGAGAAGCCCGACATTCTCAACGCCAGCCGCAAACGCCGTATTGCCGCGGGCTGTGGTCTGAAGGTGGAGGACGTCAACCGTCTGGTCAAGCAGCTTGAGATGATGCAGAAGATGTTCCGGCAGGTCGGCGGCAAGGGCGGCAGAGGTATGCGCGGCATGATGCGCAGCATGGGCAAGATGAAAGGCAAGCGCTGATAAGAGCCTGCCGACGATTCTTGCGACACGCGCCATGCGCCGTCGGAGAATTCCGGCAGGAAATGGCGGCAGGGCGCGTGAGGAGAGATTCTACGCGGGCGTTAACGAATCAGCAACTTGTTTTCATATATTATCAGCTTTTTTCAGCAAAGCATTATTCCTTATGGAGGTGAATACAATATGGCAGTAAAAATCAGACTTCGCCGCATTGGCGCTAAGGGCAATCCCTTCTACCGTGTGGTGGTCGCCGACTCCAGATATCCCAGAGACGGTCGTTTTATCGAGGAGATCGGCACCTATGATCCCATGGCAGAGCCTTCCGCGGTAAAGATTGACGCGGAGAAGGCAAAGGCATGGATCGCCAACGGCGCACAGCCTACCGATACAGTCAAGACCCTGCTCAAAAAAGAGGGAATTCTCTGATCGCACAGCGCACACTCCGGCGGTGCGAATCCATTCCAACGCCGGATAATCACTTATTTCTGAAAGATGTGCGGCAATCCGCCGTTGGTCGGATTGCCGTATCGTTTTCACCCATTATTCGGGCGAGGAGGTTATTCCGATGAAAGAATTGCTTGAAGTCATCGCGCGCGGTCTGGTTCAGAATCCCGACGGTGTGAGAGTTGAGGAGAGCGAACCGGCTGAGGACGGTACTATCACCTTTACTCTTTTTGTTGACGAGGAGGATAAGGGACGCGTTATCGGCAAGCAGGGCAAGATTGCCAAATCTATCCGCACTGTCATGCGTGCCGCCGCAACCCGTGAAAACAAAAGGGTTCTCGTCGATATTGACTGATTTTTTCATCAGCGCAGCACCGGGTTGAAGCATTCAGCCGGCGGTGCTGCGCTTTTTGGTTGCAAGCGTCTGATTGCATTCCGGATGGCGCGGCGTTGCGCCGTCATTTTTCCACAGAGGAAGCCGGAAATGCTTTGTTTGGTTACAAGGAAAGCGTTCGCCCGCTTGGATTTTGGCGGAAAGAATGCAGGTAAGCTGTGCGTGGATCGATATGTCAGCAGGCATTACGGAAAAGGAGCGGATCATGAAACAGTATCTTGAAACAGGCAAAATCACAGGAACACACGGATTGAGGGGAGAAGTGCGTGTACAGCCCTGGGCGGATTCCCCCGAATTTCTGACACAATTGAAGGTGTTGTATCTCGACAAGGGCGCGAAAAAAATAGAGATTACTTCCGCACGTGTGCATAAGAATATGCTTATTATGAAAATAAAGGGCGTTGATACCATTGAGCAGGCGGACGCCCTGCGAAATAAGGTGCTTTATCTCAACCGCGACGATGTGGAGCTGGAGGACGGCGCGTATTTTGTTCAGGATCTCATTGGTCTGGACGTTCTCGACTGCGACACCGGCGAATGCCTTGGGCGGCTTGCCGAAGTCAGCGAAACCGGTTCGAACGATATCTATCATATCAAGACCCCCGATGGCAGGGAGGTTCTCATTCCTGTCATTCCGGACGTGGTGAGGGAAGTATCTCCACAGCAGGGCTTTGTCAAAATATTCAGGATGAAAGGTCTGTTTGACGAATGAAAATCGACATTATGACCCTGTTCCCTGAAATGTGTGAACGTGTGCTTGATGAAAGCATCATCGGCAGGGCAAGAAGGAACGGCATTATCTCGGTGGAATGCCATAACATCCGCGATTACACCGTTGACAAGCACCGTCATGTGGACGATATGCCCTATGGTGGCGGTCAGGGAATGCTCATGAAGCCCGAACCGCTTGCCGCCTGCTTTGAAGCCATTGCAGCCGCGCGCGGCACACGTCCCTTTCTGATTTATCTGTCCCCGAAGGGACGGGTCTTTGACCAGCGTATCGCCCGCTCACTTCTGACGAGAGAGAATATCTGCCTGTTGTGCGGGCATTATGAAGGAATTGATCAGCGGTTTATTGACAGCATGGTGGATATGGAGCTTTCTGTGGGCGATTATGTGCTGACCGGCGGGGAACTTCCCGCGCTCATTGTGACAGACGCTGTCTGCCGCATGATTCCAGGGGTGCTGGCTGAAGACGCCTGCTTCGAGGAGGAAAGCCACTATGCCGGGCTGCTGGAGCATCCCCAATACACCCGACCGCCCGTCTGGAACGGGATGCGAGTGCCGGAGGAGCTGCTTTCGGGGCATCACGCGCGTATCGCCCAATGGAAAAGACTCCGGTCACTGGAGCAGACCGCCATGTACCGCCCCGACCTTCTGGAAGGAGAAGAACTGACCGGGAAGGAGCTTGCGTATCTCAGGGAGAAGGGGCTGCTCTGACAGACCTTCTGATTTCAGACTGGTCGGATAGTGCAAGCAGATAATTAATTTCACAAAATCAGACTGTCGCGGCTTGCTTGTGCATTATTGCACAAACATCACAAAACTGCAATTAAATTTTGTCAAACCTAGCTTAATCCTATGTTTTACGGAAAAGCAAAGTTGACGTTGTGTGGGTGCTAAAAATTCACCAAAAATATAGTCAATTCGTTCAAACTCAAGATGAAAACTTGTGATATATGCACTATAATTTGTCTTGGAATCATCGCAAATTACTCAGTTTTTTTTGACAACTGGTTATTATGTACAACTCAATGACATGCTAAAGCGTCATTTATTGTTTATCGAGCCGAAATTGTGTAATAGTTGTTGACGAATGAAAAAAATGTGGTATAATATCAGTGTCAATTGAAGTTGACGATTAGGCACGTGTTCGTTGATGGTTCGAGGCATGGTGTTTTTTGCCACTCAATTACTTACGTCATCATCTTTACGTTCAGGAGGTTTTTTACAATGTATGTTGAAGAAGTAGTAGTTCAGAATCAGGTAGGTCTTCATGCTCGTCCGGCCACTTTCTTTATCCAGAAGGCAAATGAATTCAAGAGCACCATTTGGGTTGAGAAGGAAGACAGAAGGGTGAATGCCAAATCGCTTCTCGGAGTTCTCTCTCTTGGTATCGTGGGCGGAATGGAAATCAAAATCATTGCTGACGGTCCTGATGAGAACAATGCTGTCGACGGTCTGGTCAAGCTGGTTAAGTCCGGTTTTGCCGAGTAATCTGTTTGTTTAAAAAGGAAAGCGAATGCTTCGGTGATGGGATATCTTTACGGCATAGGGCAGGGAAACGGCGGCGCAGGGAGTTTGTGCCGGCTGAAGGAACGCTTTGCCGCAGAGATGTCGTTATTGGAATTCAAAGATGTTGACACATATTCAATCTGCCATCTTTCATTCGTCATGGAATTCCCGGTGGTAAATGTACCGACGAGCGAGCGAATTCGCCGGCACATTTATGTCGTGAATTCCTTTTCTTTTTGCCTGATTTTGTAACCCTATTGAATATTCTGGCGATATGATGTAAAATATACGTGTATTATTAGCGGGGGGAATGTTCAGTGGCATCGCTGAAGAAAAACGACATCATTAAGGCGGAGATCGAAGGGATGACCTCCGAGGGCAGCGGCGTGGCGCATCATGAGGGAATGGCGGTTTTTGTGCCGTGTTCCGCTCGAGGAGACGTTGCGGAGCTGCACATTATCAAGGTGACGGGGAATTACGCTGTCGGCAAGATAAAGACGCTGCTGCAGCCGGGAGAAGGCAGGTGTGAACCGGATTGTCCTTCCTTCCCGCAATGCGGCGGCTGCACCTTCCGGCATATTACATATGCGGAGGAGTGCCGCGTCAAGCTTCAGCGTGTGAATGACGCGATAAAGCGCATTGGCGGCATTGACCGTGCGGCGGATGAATTCATAGCCTCGGACTTTCCCGACAGATACCGCAACAAAGCGCAGCTCCCCTTCGGCAGCCAGTCGGGGCAGGCGGTTTTCGGATTCTACGCGGAACGCAGCCACCGGATCATTCCCTTCGGCGACTGTCTGCTCCAGCCGGAGATATTCGGCGCGATAGCGCAGGCGACTGCCAATTTTTTAGACGACACACCGAATGATATTTACGACGAGAATACAGGAAAGGGACGTTTTCGCCACCTCTATATTCGCAGGGGCTTTGCAACGGGAGAAATAATGGTCTGCGCCGTGGTCAATGCCAACGGGCTGGTCAGCGAAGACGAATTCATTCGCAGGATCCGCGCGGTTTCTCCGGAGATAAAGAGCATTGTCATCAACGTCAACCGCGAGAAGACCAACGTGATTCTGGGCGGAAAATGCCGCACGGCGTGGGGAAGCGACGTGATACGCGATGAGCTTTGCGGCGTGACGTTTGAGATATCCCCGCTGTCCTTCTATCAGGTGAACAGGGCGCAGGCGGAACGGCTTTACAGGAAGGCGGCGGAGTATGCGGGTCTGGATGGCAGTCAGGTGTTGTTTGATCTTTACTGCGGCACAGGCACCATCGGCCTGACCATGGCGTCCAAGGTGAAAATGCTTTACGGCATAGAAAAGGTGAGTGACGCGGTGAAGAATGCCGTACGCAACGCGGAGATCAACGGCATTGCCAACGCCCGCTTCTTCTGTGATGACGTCAGCGAGGGCGCGGAACGGCTTCTGAATGAGGGCATTTCACCTGACGTGATTGTGATTGACCCGCCGAGAAAGGGCTGCTCTGCCGCCGCAATTGCCGTTGTCGACAGGCTCGCGCCGGAAAAGCTGGTGTATATTTCCTGTGATCCCGCGACGCTCGCCCGTGACGCCGCAAGGCTGAGGGAATGCGGCTGGCGCCTTGAGCGTTATGCAGCCGTGGATATGTTCCCCCGCACCGCGAATGTGGAAACGGTGGCACTTTTCACACGGTGATACCGAGACTGTTGAAAGGACGTGACAGAATGGAAAAAACAGGGATCCGGGCGGCAGTGAACGTCTTGATAGTGGCAATGACGGTCGCCGCGCTGCTGATGATGTTTTTCTGGAGATATGGAACACTGCTTGACAGCGGCATTGAGGGCTTCAAGTATTTTACGGTGCTCTCGAATGTGTTCGGGGGCGGAACCGCGCTGGTCTGGCTTTTGCTGACGGCAGGCGGAGTGAAGGGAAAGGCGCTGCGCGCGCTGGAGCTTCTCAAATACGCCGCAGCGGTCTGTCTGGGACTGACATTCCTGACGGTGATGGTTTTTCTGGGGCCGATCTACGGCTACTTCAGTATGTTTGTCAGCGCGAATTTCTTCTTTCATCTCATGACGCCGATGGCGGCCATGGCGGAATTCGTCCTGCTGAACCGGCAGAAAATCAGCCTGAAGCACAGCTTTCTTGCCATGACGCCGATGGCGGCCTATCTGGTATTCTATGTGATATTCAATCTGGTGATGGGCAGGGGAGAGGATCCCTTCGAGTACGACTGGTACGGATTCCTGCTATGGGGATGGCCGGTGGGCATTGTGATTGCCGTCGTCATTACCCTGGCAACCTTTGGCATCAGCGCGTTGCTGCGACTTTTGAATGGCAGGGTGAACGCGCGTTTCTGTTCTGCTTCTGATAGTTTACCTTTGATTGACAATCAGTATCATACATAAAAAATCCCCCGGAGCACTTCACAAAAGATGCTCCGGGGGATTTGCGTTGCTCACTGTCTGACAAGGGCGGCGGTTATTTCGCCGATGTAGACGATGTGGTAATCCTTTTCGGGATAATTGGCCTTGTCCATTTCGGGATACTGAATACCCTCCGGTTTCAGCTCGCCGACATAGATTTTTCTGCAGATGAGGGCTGTATCGGCTTCCTCGAAGAAGGGTGCTTCGTAATCGCCGCAGAGGGTCAGTCCGGAACCGGCAATCTTATCCTCGTCCCTGCCGCTGACCCTGCCGCAGTAGACCAGTTGTCTGCGATACTGCTCCGGAAGGAAGCTGACCGAGAAGTATTCAGACGCGTCGGTGAACTGGCGGGTGTATCTCTGGGGACGTACATAGCAGGTGACGACGTTTTTGTTCCAGAGCACCCCGGCACCGCCCCAGCTTGCGGTCATGGTGTTGACCTTGCCGTCGTTTGCCGCTGTGATGAGCATCCATTGGTCGCCTATCGCCCTGAAGGGGTTGAAATCGAGGGCTTTTGGATCGGTCTTGATGAACATGATGGCATTTTCCTTTCGTTGGTAATCATTATCAATCTATGCGCGGCCCGCCGAATGCATTCCGCACAAAGCAAAATGCTTCGCGTCCGTGCGGCATTCTGGCACGGCAGCGAAGCACTTTCTTCAAGAATTAATAGCCGTAGTAATTGTTGTTGGGAATAGAGAGGGAGCTGAAATCGCGGGTAGCGGAGCCGAATTTCTCAAAGGCGGCCTGATTGAAGCTGACGGTCTTGTCCTTTTCGGCAAGGGCGACAAGCTTCTCGATGAATTCCTCATATTTATACTGAAGAAGCAGGCTGTCACGGGAGGACTTAAGTCCCGCGCCGTTGTAGTCGATCTTGACCTTCTGCAGAAGCACTATCGCGGTGCTGGTTTCGAGGAAGGTCAGTTCGCCCTCCTTGAGAGCCTTGACCTTCTCTCCGTCCTCATGACCAAGATTGCTGTTCAGTATCGTTTGCTTGGTGGAACCGCCCTTGTAGCTGGTTGCGTTCTTTTCAAAATCAGCGCACTTATCGGAGAATTTAATCTTGCCGCTCTCTACCTGGGCTTTGATCTTCTCATACTGCTTCTTTGTTTTGGCTTTCTGGGCATCGGTCATTTCGCTGCCGTCATCATTATAATAGTATTGCTGAATGTAGTTGATGGTAGAGTAATTGTCAACAATATACTGCTTCAGCTCCTTGTCGGAAACAGGATTGGTTCCTTCCTTGCCGTATATTGCGCTGAAGAGCTTGCCCTTGACCGCAATGTCCTTATTGTACGCCACAACGGAGCTGAGAGCGATACCGTTCTTTTCATAGACTTCCTTGTCGGTGTCGTAGGTGACCTGAGACTCGGATTCGATGGAGCTGAGATCATCCTTTGAGAGTGAAATATTCAGTTCTTTTGCTTTGATTTGCGCGCCGACGCCGGACTTGATGAGCTTGATGCCCTCTTTGTCGAGGTGGCTGGTCGCACTGACATCGGAATCAGACACTGTCAAGGTCTGATCGGAAAGTTTTTCACTGGAGCTGAGCGCGCCGTTCTGCACCAGGGAACGGTAGTTGGCCGCCTGGGAATAGATATACATTCCGATGGGAACAACGGTATCATCGCCGACTTTAGCCGCCCAACTGACGTCGGTGCCGCAGGCGGACAGAGAAAGCGTAAGTGAAGCCGCAGCGAGAACCGCAGCCGCCTTTTTTATGAATTTCATGAATCAATCATACCCTTCACTTGAAATTGCTAATAATAAAACACGCGGAATGCCGCGCGTCCGGTTGATTTTGCACCTGACACTTCTCCGTCCGGTGCATCGACAACAATTATACACCCTTAAAATCGTTTTGTCTACAGCTTTTGGGGAATATTCATCTTATATTTAAATATTGTTATCATTTAATCGCATTTTACCCTGTTGGGGCGAGCTGATTATTCACTTTGACGCAAAATGATTCCCGCATCCATCGACCGGCGTGCCGCTTTTGCAAAGACGCAAGGGTTAAAAGACGCAAGGGTTAGATGATCTCAAATTATCGCTTTTTTTGGAAAAAAGCACTTGACATTTTCGGCAAAATAATTTATAGTATTATCTAGTGCTGATTGAAAGCAATGACGGCCCGACCTGCGTCGGGTCGATTAATTCAGGACCGACCCTCCGGGGCGTTCAATTAGGAGGTGCATTTGCATGGCAAAGTGTGATTTCTGCGGAAAGGAAGTTGCCTTCGGCATCAAGGTTTCTCATTCACACAGAAGAAGCAACAGAACATGGAAGCCCAACGTCAGACGCGTGAAGGCTATCGTCAACGGAACTCCCAGAAGAGTACACGCCTGTACCCGCTGCCTTCGTTCCGGCAAGGTTACAAGAGCTGTCTGATTTACTTCATGTTTCCGGTAGTTTCAGGATTTCACATTATACCCACTGTACAGCTTCATTGACGATGGCGGTGCAGTGGGTGTTTTGTTGCAGAATACAATTTGCTGGAAGGTGGTGGAAGAATGGCAGGTAGTCAGAAGCAGAAATTTCTCACCCTGCTGCAGATTCTCTATGAACGGACTGACGAGGATCATCCTCTCAGCGCCCCTCAGCTTGTGGAGATGCTGGCGGAGAACGGGATAACCTGTGAGCGCAAGGCAATTTACAGGGATATTGAATCACTTGTCGACTACGGTTTTGATATATTATCCTCCACCAGTCCGCCGGGGTATTTCTGGGGGCGCAGGCTTTTTGAAATGCCGGAACTGAGAATGATGGTGGACTCCATCAAATCTTCCGAATTCATCACGGAAAAGAAAACCGCCGAAATGATCGAACGCATCAAGCATCTTACCAGCGTCTATCAGGGGCAGGAGCTTGACCAGATGAACGGGATTATCGGGCGTCCGAAAAACCGCAACGAGGGGATCTTCTATATTATCGACAGCCTGCATACCGCCATCTGCCAGAAGCGGAAGGTGCATTTTTCCTATTACCGCCATATCATCAAGGGCGGAAGGATTGCGTCGCAGAAGTCCCATGAATTTGTCGTCAGTCCTTATGCGCTGGTATGGAACGACGGAAAGTACTATCTGGTGGCCAATTATGATAAGTACAACAATTTTTCTCATTACCGCCTGGATCGTATGCGGAATGTCGAAGTGCTGTTTGAACCGTCGCGTCCGCTGAGCCAGTTCAGCTCATACAGTTCGACGTTTGATGAGATCGATTATCTCAAGGGCATTTTTGAGATGTATTCCGGCACAAAGAAAGAATACATCTACATCAAGTGCAACAATAATTGTATTGAACACGTCGTTGACCGCTTCGGTCTGGATATTGTGTGTGACACGTTCGACAAGAATCACTTTACGCTTCGGATCAAAGCGACCGTCAACGACGGCCTGGTGAGCTGGATCCTCGCGCAGCGGGGCAACGTGACGGTGATTTACCCGCCTGAGCTGGCGGACAGAGTGAGGAATACGCTGGCTTCGATGATGAGCCAGTATAATAGCTGAACCGATGATTCTGCGGCGGAAAGATTCTCCGCACGGAAGGGAGCATGGCAATGAAAATATCCATTCAGCCGGTTGTGCAGCCCGTGCTGCTGACGGTGGCGTTGGCAGCCTTGGCCGCGCTTGTTTCCTGCGGCTTTAAGACATACAATATGACAGACCCCGGAAAGCCGGCGGATGCATTCACGACGTTCTACAGGGCGGTATCCGACGGTGACGACGCGACGGCCAACGAACTGCTCTATAATTATTCATGGAATTCCTTCAAGCCGTCAGGAAAAAAAGACGGAGGTCAGTACGAAATTAACGGGGTTACAGTGAGCGGAACGGACGCGATGCTATTCGACGTCATGCTGCGTTCCAGGAACTGCCGTGTGGTCAGTGAAAGTGATTATTCACGGGACGATCTGAACGCGTCAGTGACGGTCAGTTATACGTCCTTCGATCTGTCCCGGTTTCAAAAGGATCTTTCCCGAGCATCCGTGAAGGCCGTGAAGGAAAAGCAGCGCAGCGGACAGAATTTCAGCAGCGCGGCGGAAACCCGGGGAATCATTGACGAAATCAAGGTAAGGCTGCTCAAGGAACCGGAGAAGTATTATAGCACCAAGAAATACAAGGTGGAATTGATCTGCGAGAAAGGCAGATGGAAGGTCATTCTCGGAGAGGATTTCTATAAGGCACTTTCCGGCAATACGGATTAAACGAGGGGATGGGTCAGAATGAAAAGCTCTGTCGTGAAGATGGCTGTATATGCGGGACTGCTGCTGGTCTTCTCTTTTGCGGCGGTTTTGGCGGTTCCCTCATCGGACAAGATTCTCAATGTGTCGGACACACCGCTGAGCGAGAAGAAGCTGTATTTTGACATGGCGCAGTCGGTGCTGCGGGTCAATGACAATGTGAATACCGAGATATTCGATCTGCCGAAGGTGTATGTGCTGCCGATGGACCAGTCGCCCGCCCCGAAACCGGACCCCTCGAAATTTACCGAGGACAGCTATGAGGACGAAACCATCCGCGTCAAGTGCTGGCGCGAGAGGATCGAGTACAAAGACAAGACCGTCACAGCGAATTTTGCCGACGTGGTGATCGCGCATCCGACCCAGCTTCGCACCGCGTTTGCCGGAGGAAGCTACGGAACGTCGAAGCGCACCCACGCTTCCAAGATGGCGGAGGCGAATAACGCCGTGATTGCGATCAATGCCGATTTCTATAACTGCCGCACAGAGGGTCTGATTATCCGCCAGGGAACGCTCTACAGAAAGAAGCCCTTCGGCATAGACACGCTTTTCATCGACGCAGAGGGAGATTTCAGCGTGGTGCGGGATTATGAGGCCAGAAATACGGAATATTACAAGCAGCATGAGATATACCAGAGCATTGTATTCGGGCCGGTGATTGTCGAGGACGGCAAGGCGGTCAAGAAGCTGAGTAAATTCAATAGCATTGCCTGCGGTCCGAGGGCAAACAATCCACGCACCGCCATAGGACAGATCGGGCGGCTGCATTATCTGATCTGCACGGTCGATGGCAGGTCAGACGAATCCATTGGCGTTACGACCAATCAGCTTGCCGTTATTATGGCGGACAAGAAGTGCCGTATCGCTTACAATCTGGACGGCGGTCAGTCATCGACCATGATTTTCAACAATAAGCTCTACAATGTCGTATCCGACGGCGGCGAGCGCACTATGACCGATATCCTGTATTTCGGGACGTCGGTTCCCGAATCGAAATGGAACAGCTGAATTCTGAGAGCCTGTTTAGGATCTCGGCGTGTGCGTATCGCGCCGTCAGATTTTGTGCTAGATGAAGCCAAAACCGCAGGCAATACTTTGTGTATTAACGAGGATTTTGGCAAAATATGGCGCAAAGAGATGCCAGCTGCCCATGGCAGCGTGCGAGACGTGCGCGAAGAGATTCTAGACAGGCTCTAAGCGCCGGTCAATTGAATGATAAATCATGATGAAGTGCTGCGTGCCGGAATGCAGATTCATTCCGACGCGCGGCGTTGTTTATATTGTGTTTATACAGGCATACTATACTAGAGACACGCTGAATAATGAAGAAATGAGGATAGTGCCGTCATGCTGAAATTAACCGATATTGTGAAATCCTACGCGAGTGGCAGCACCAGGGTCGAAGCCTTGCAGGGCGTGAGCATTGCTTTCCGCGAGAATGAATTCGTCTCCATTCTGGGACCTTCCGGCTGCGGCAAGACCACCATGCTGAATATCATCGGCGGTCTTGACCGCTATGACAGCGGCGACCTCTCCATTGGCGGCAAATCCACCGCCCGCTTCTCCGAGGCCGACTGGGACGCTTACCGCAACCATTCCATCGGATTCGTCTTTCAGAGCTACAACCTGATTCCCCACCAGACGGTGCTGTCCAATGTCGAACTGGCGCTCACACTCTCCGGCGTCTCCAAAAGCGAACGCCGCCGCCGCGCCACGGAAGTGCTGCAAAAGGTGGGTCTGGGCGACCAGCTCCGCAAAAAGCCCAATCAGATGTCCGGCGGTCAGATGCAGCGGGTGGCCATTGCCCGGGCCCTGGTCAACGATCCGGATATCCTGCTG